>CAJAYZ010000774.1 GCA_903949225.1 uncultured Planctomycetaceae bacterium | reverse complement strand
GGCCCGTGCGATGCGGCAGGAGACCAATGCCCGCTTCACGGCGCTTGTTGACCTCGCCGAGCCGGGGCTGCCTGCGGGCTGGGTCGCAGAAGGGGAGGGGATGGCCCACGGCCATGTCGCCGCCGGCACCGTCCGCATCGCCCTCGAAGGGGACGCGCTCGTCGCCGGAATCCTCCCGGCTGGCCACCATACCCACGCCCTCTCCCCGCGACTCCCCGGCATCCTCCGCCTTCCTCCCCCGGAGAGCTTTCTCCGGAAGTGGGTGAGCGTGCAGGTCGCCGGTGGGGAATGGGCGGCGAAACTCGTTGTCCCGCAAAACGCAATCCTCAATGAAGGGAGCGGCGGACCGGCGTTCTTCGATGCCAAGGCGGCTTCGCAGTGGCAGGCCGTCTCGCTCACGCCGCTGAAAAACGGCGTCACGAGGGTGCTCACGGAGTTTGCCACGACCGACTTCAATCCCAACTTCCCACCGCGGACGGGGCTTGCCACCGCCGGCGGCGTGACGCTGCCAGCCGCCGACAACGGCGTGGGAAAGAAGAGCTGGCTCAGCGTCACTGGGATCGTGTCCCACGACGAGCCCGGTGCTCCGCTTCCCGATCACGCTCTGTTTGCCACGCTTTTCGACCGGGAGGCGCCGGCGACCGAGAGCGCGGCCTGGGATGCGGTGGCCGACTGGCTCCGCAACGCCGTCGACCGCTTCGCCACCGGGAAGGCCACGGCGGGGGACGTCCGCATCCTCGACTGGATGCTCGCCCGCAAGCTCCTCCCCAACGACGCCGCGACGCTGCCTGAGGTCGGTGGAGTCGTGGCGCATTACCGGGAGGTGGAAGCGACGATCCGCCCGCCGCGGACGGTCAATGGCATGGACGAGCGCGGCATGGCCCCGATCGACTACCGGCTCAACCTCCGCGGCAACGTCGATGACGAAGGGCCGGCAGTGCCCCACGGATTTCTCGAGGTCTTTTCAGCGAGCCACAGCATCGGAAGCCCTTCCGGGAGCGGCCGGATCGAGCTCGCCGACGCGCTCGCGAGCGACCGCAATCCACAGACGGCCCGGGTCTACGTCAACCGGGTCTGGCAGTGGGTGTTCGGCACGGGGCTCGTCTCGACGTCGAGCGATTTCGGCCGGCTCGGCGATCGCCCGTCCCACCCAGAGCTTCTCGACCACTTGGCGATCGGTTTCATGCGCGATGGCTGGTCGACGAAGCGGCTCGTCCGCCGACTCGTTCTCACCGAGACCTTCCGCCAGGGTTCGCACGCTTCCGCGGCAGCCAAGGCAGTCGATCCCGGCAACCGTCTCCTCCATCACCACCCCACGCGGCGGCTCGATGCCGAGGGGATCCGCGACAGCATCCTCGCCGTCTCGGGCCGGCTCGATCCGCGGCTCGGCGGGCGGCCGATCCGGCCACACCGCTTCCTCGAAGACCCCGCCAAGCGTCTCTTTGCCGGCCCGCTCGACGGGGAAGGGCGGCGCTCGATCTACCTCGAGATGTCGATCATGGCGCCGCCGCCGTTCCTCGTCGGCTTCAATCTGCCGGCGCCGAAGATCCCCACCGGGAAGCGCGACGTGACGAGCGTGCCGGCGCAGGCGCTGATCCTCATGAACGACCCGTTCGTCGTCGCCATGGCCGATCACTGGGCCGGCCGTCTCCTCGCCGACGGCCGCCGCCAGCCGGCCGAGCGGATGGCGGCGATGTTCCGCGAGGCGCTCGGCCGCGAGGCCGACTCGGAAGAGCTTTCACTGTGGGTCGCCGCGGCAGCGGAGTTTGCCACACCAAATGCCAGCCCGGAGGCGCTCATGGCCGACCGATCGGCCTGGAAGGGGGTGGCCCATGCCCTGTTCAACACCAAAGAGTTCATTCATCACCGCTGAACACGGCTTCAGGGAGACTCGTCTGATGACCTCTTCCCATGCGTCCGCCTCTGGCTTCTGCCCCGGCAGGCCTCCTGCCGCCCCGTCGCGGCGCGGATTCCTCGCCGGGTCATCAGCGGGCTTCGGAATGCTCGCGCTCTCCGGCCTCCT
>CAJAYZ010000773.1 GCA_903949225.1 uncultured Planctomycetaceae bacterium | reverse complement strand
GTGGCGGAATTCCGCCGTCGCAAACAACGCCTGACAGTAGGCAACGAGACCTGTCTCCTCGGCCTCCGGCCCTCCGGCAGGCCGGTCGAGCCCCGCGCCGCGCGCCTCGGCCCGGAAAGCCTCGATCGCGGCGACGTCGCCGGGCCCGGGTCGGCGGCCGAGCGCCATCTCGAAGGCCCGACTGAAGCGCTCCTCGGAGTCTCCCGTCAGGGTCACCACCCGCTCGGCGAACGAGTGGGCAAGCGACACGACCTCGGGGCTGTTGAGGAGCAACAGCCCCTGCGCCGGCACGTTCGTGGCGTCGCGGCGGCCGCTGACGAGTGAGGCGTCGGGGAAGTCGAAAGCGGCCAGGAACTCAGGCAACTGGTCGCGCACGATCGGGAGATAGATCGACCGGCAGAAGTCCGGCTCGCGGCGGAGCGAGGCGACGAGCCGGGCCATCCCCTGCCGATCCTCTCGAACGCGGGCGACCGGCGAGCCGGGCACGGGGGAAAGGTCGAGCCTTCCGGCCACGGCGAGCATCGCGTCGCGGATCGCCTCCGCGTCGAGCCGCCGCTGGTCCATCCGCCAGCGGAGCCGGTTGTCGGGATCGACGGCGAAGCTCGATTCGTCGTGCACGGCGGCGAGTCGATAGGCCCGGCTCATCACGATCCGGCGCACGAGCTTCTTCACCGACCACCCATCCTCCATGAACACGACGGCGAGGTGGTCGAGGAGTTCCGGATGGCTCGGCGCCATCCCCATGATGCCGAAGTTGTCGGGTGTCGACACGATCCCTTCGCCCATCAGCTTGAGCCACACGCGGTTGGCCATCACCCGGGCGGTGAGCGGGTTGTCGCGGGAGGCGATCCAGAAAGCGAGGTCGAGCCGCCCGCTCCCTGCAGCGATTTTCGTCGGCTCATCGGGCGCGCAGAGCACTTCCACGAGGCCGCGCGGCACCGTCTCACCCGGTTGATCCACTTCGCCGCGCGCCAGGAGCGGGCTGTCGACCGGCTGCGGGCGGTCGAGGACCCCCATGACAAGCGACCGCGGGTTGCCGTCCTCGCGAAACTGATCGCGGTCGGACCGAGCCGCCGCCAGTTGGGCGCGGGCGCCCTGCACGCGGAGGAACGTCGCCGCCCCGTTCTGCTCCTTCCCGTCGCGGCGGGCGGCCGCCGCCTCCCGCGTCGCTGCTTCGGCACCCGCGGTGAAGTCCTGCACCTGCCGCCCGAGCCGGGCAAGATCGTCGGCCGGAAGCGGCGCGATGGCCGCGGGCAGCCCGGCCTCAGGAGGCAGTTCGATGAGCGTCGACGGATGGACGTTTTGCAGCTGCACTCCCGTGCCGTAGAGCGTCTCGGTGCTCAGGAAGATGCCGGCCAGCGCGTGGTAGTCGCGCTGCGTGACGGGGTCGAAGGCGTGGTCGTGGCAGCGGGCACAGGCGAGCGTGAGCCCGAGCATCGACTGCGACACGACGTCGATCTGCTCGTCGACAACATCCATCTGGAACTGTCTCCGGTCGCGTTCATTGAGCCCCTTGGGGCCGATCGCGAGAAATCCGGTGGCGACGATCTTCCGTGCCTGGTCGGCCGGCCCCGAGTGCCGGAGCAGGTCGCCGGCGATCTGGGCCTTGAGGAAGTCGTCGTAGGGCACGTCGTCGTTGAAGGACGCGATCACCCAGTCGCGATATCGCCAGGCATGGGGATAGGGGAGATTGGTCTCCTTGCCGCTCGATTCGGCGTAGCGGGC
>CAJAYZ010000772.1 GCA_903949225.1 uncultured Planctomycetaceae bacterium | reverse complement strand
AGGAAAACTTTTTCCGTGGAGTAAGCACATCCCCACTCCGCACAACGGATCTTGGGCGTCCCGCCACGAGGCTCACGGCTGCGCCCGAGCTGGCAGCTGGTCAGAAAAAACTTCCGAAGACGGGGGGAATCTCCCGGACGACGACGCGGAGACTCAAGCCCTCGGCCTGGAGATCCCGGTCGAGGAGGTCGTCGGCGGCAGGATTCGCTGCGAGCACACGCTCCACGATCGGCCGCCAGTGCTCCAGAAAACGATTGTGGTAGGGATGGCGGGCGTCGAGCCAATGGTCGAGAAGCCGCTGCCGCTTGCGCGGATCGGTCCAGAACATCCGCCCATATTCGAGCCGCGCTTCGTCCTGATAGAGCAACCTTCGCATCGCTGCATTGTCGGCGAGCGCGGTTTCCAGAGCAAGGAACGACAAGAGGCTTTAAATGAGGCCCTGCGACCGAGCCCAGGCCGCGTGAGCGAGGTCGCGGGGTTCGCCGCGGCGGAGCTTCGGGGCGATGAGGTCGGCGGCCGAGGGCACGATTAGTTCCAGTTGCCCGTACCGAGCCGACAACGCCCGCTCACGCCAGTTGGTGGGGAGTTCATCGAGCACTGACCGCGGCAGCAGGTTGACATGCCACCCCCGTTGCCGCTCGAACTCGCTGCCGATGAGGGCGTCGTAGCACATCCAAGCCAACGCATCTGATTCGGTGACCGGATCAACGTCCATGCTATTTTCCGGCAGCGACACATCGAGCCCGAGGCGGCTGGCGTGCCAGAGCAGGCCAGCTGAACCAACCAGCGTCATCGCGGCCGGTTCCTTCAGGGCATCGCCCCATTCGACGAGCCAATCGATGATCTGCTGAGGCTTCGATAGCTCCCGACGCGGCATACCTGTTCGCTCTCGTGCAAATTGTGCCCAGGATCAAGAGCCCCGCCCGGCCGATGATACGCCGCCGCTGCTCTTCCGTTCAAAATGGCATGTTTGAACTGACCGCAGGAGGCGGGTTCGACCATGCCTCGATCACCGCTGCAAGTCGACAATCTCGAGATTCTTGCGGCGGCTGTCGTGAATCAAGTTCCGGGCCGCTCAGCCGACGTCTTGCATGGGCCGCACCCGAGGAGGGGGGAGCTGCCGGCCTGACTGTTCGAAATGGGCGACAACCTCCTCGACGACCCGGGCCAGATCGGCGTACACCCGCACCGGATCATCGCCGTGGATGCCGGAAATGAGGTCGGGGCACTTCCCGATGTAGACACCGTCCTCTTCACTCCATTCGACCCACTTGTGATAGGAATCAGTCGTCTTCATGAATCTCCTCCAGCGCTTTCCGGACCTGCTTTTCCTGGTAGGGCTTGGCGTCATCGCCAACGTGTCCGCTGACAGTCAAGGCCCCCGGATATCGGTCGTGGACAAACTTTCTGTGCGACCCCTTGCCACCACCAACAACCTCCAGGAAGCCATTGGCCAGCAAGTCTGCAACGAGTTCGCGAACCTTTCTCGGCATGGAAAACGACCCTGATTTCAAGGTGTCT
>CAJAYZ010000771.1 GCA_903949225.1 uncultured Planctomycetaceae bacterium | reverse complement strand
GGCCTGGCCGACCAGGCCCCGGGCAACCGCCCCTGGCTCGTCACCGACGGCGTGGCGGGCTTTGCCCCGTATGTCAACGACAGCGGCGTGCGGATCGCCCCCGACCTCGACGGCCTGGCCGACGGTCGGATCACCACCGACTGGTTCGTGGAGGGGCAGTATGTCAACGCATCGCTCGAGATCCGCGCCACCGGTCTCGCCTCGGGCGCGGTTGCGTCCGAGCAATTCCGCGATTCCGGCTACGAGATCCTCACCAACACGACGCTCACCTCACTCGCCCCTTACACCGCCGCCGACACGATCACGATCGCCCCGGGCGTCACGCTGACGATCGACCTCGCGACGGATGCGACGTTCGCCGGCACGATCAGTGGCGCGGGCTCCCTCACGAAGACCGGCACCGGCACGCTCACGCTCACCGGCACCAACACCTTCACCGGCACGACTCGGGTGGCGCAGGGGATTCTCAAGCTCGCGAGCCCAGAGTCTCTCTCCGGCTCGACGTACGAAGCCCACCCCGCCGATAGCGGCACGATCCGGTTTGTCGAATCCCTCGTCAACCCGAGCTTCGAGGCCAACGGCGGAACGGGCACCGCGCCCGCCGGGTGGACCAAGGACTTCAACTCCGACGGAGCGCTCGGCAAGGCGGCGCGCGAAGGGAGTTGGGGACTGCATCCGGGAAGCTACGCGAACACCGGCGGCGTCTATCAGGACATCAAGACGGTCGCCGGCAAGGCCTACACGGTCAGCCTGTGGGTTCAAAACTTTGACGCGGCGGCCGGCACCTCGCACGTGGACGTGCTCGTCGGAGCGGCCGGCAACGACAGCGTCACTCTGGGGGTGGGCACCTGGGGGCAGCAGACCACGTCGCGGTTCAGTGCTGCCGGACTGGTGCAGCAGAGCTTCCTGGTCGGTTCGGCCACAGACGGCGGTTGGCGGCAGGTGGTCTTCACGTTCACCGCCATCGGCAGTTCGACGCGGGTCGGCATCTACAACGCCTGGAAGGAAGGCGACACGGTCCACTCGATCAATGTCGACAACGTGGCCGTGACCGGGGCGCTTGCCACCGTCGACTTCAGCGGTACGAATGACTACCGAACGCTCGACAGCCGGGGCCTCTCCGACTTCACGCAGGGTTTCAGCGCTGCAGTCTGGGCCCGTCCCACGGCGGCGAACACGTGGGCCCGGTTCTTCGACTTCGGGCAGGGGGCGGCCGCCAACAACATTCTTCTGACCCGCGAAGGCGCCACCAACAACCTGCTGTTTTCCATCTTCGACGGGGAGGGGGCGGTCGACAGCATACTCGTGGCGACCAACGCCATCGAACTCGACACCTGGCAGCATTTTGCGGTGACCGTGACGTCCGGTGGTCAGGCCACGCTCTACAAGAACGGCGTGGCGATTGCCACCGCGAGCGGCATGCCGCTGCCCCGCGTCGTGGACCGGACGTCGAGTTACGTCGGTCGGTCGAACTGGTGGGAAAATTCGTTCTACGCCGGCAGCATGGCCGACCTGCAGATCTGGAACAGAGGCCTCACGAGCCATGACATCGCCGCCGTTCGGTCGGGAAGCGATATCGATCCGGCATCACGGGTCGCAGATCTCGCCTCGCAGCCGAGGGCGTTCGACGGTCTCGCCTCCGACGTCCGGAACGGGAACTTCGAGAATGACGACGGCAGCGTCTATCTGGGATATCCATATACGATCAAAGGAGCCTCTGACTGGTACCACGGTCTGACCCTAGGCGTGCCGTGGAACGCCGGGGTAACGACCGTGCCGTTGTCTCCCGAGAGCGGCATCGGCAACTTCGATGCGATCGACGTCGCCCGCGTGACCAGCAGCCGGTACATGCGGCTGGCATCCGATGGCGGTTCGGCTCTCAATTTTGGCTACGGCTCCATCACGCAGGGGCTAGGCCGGATGGAGGCGGGCAAGACCTACACGGTGACGGCCGACATGTTCGCCGGCAACGGCAATGCCGCTTTCAAAGTGGTGGCGAGTCTGGAGAGCCGGTTCGCCGGAGGCCAGAGGTATGCGCAGGCCACGAGCGCAGAGCTTGCGAATGGCGCCTCGTACTACGACGAGTCGAACTCCCGGTTTGTCGTGACTCAGCCAGGTGAGTTTCGGGCCGGCGGGTCGGTAGTCTCCTACACCGCAAAGGCAGAGGATGCCGGCAAGGAACTCTGGATCAGATACTCCGTGCCGCAGCCTGGCGATGGGCTCGGCTACCGGGGCGGCATCGACAACGTCCAACTGCAGGTGACCGCTGCCGTGCCCGTCAACAACCCGATGACGGGCGGGGTGACGATCTCGAATGTGTCGAATCCTGGCCGCGGCATGGACGTTCTGCGGGTGGGCGACACGCTCGCGGCCAGCAACACGCTGGCCGATGCCGACGTTCTGGGGACGCTGAGTTATCAATGGTTCCGGGGCAATCAGGCGATCGCCGGCGCGACCGTCTCGACCTACACGCCCGTTGCCGCCGATGTCGGGTTTGGGCTGAGCGTGCGTGTCACCCAGACCGATGGCGGCGGTGCGGTCGAGACCGCCGTGAGTACGGCCACGAGTGCGATCAATAGCAACGTCGTCTCCACGGTGTTGAACGCTGACTTTAGCTCGCGCTACGGCGCGGATTATCGCTCGACTTTTGAGATTCCTACGGGCGTGAAGGCTGCAAGCTCCTGGGATACCGTCCCGGGCTCGAAGGCTACGTATGCCGGCTCGCGCGATCGGTTCGGGATGTACCTGTGGCTTTTGAATGGCGGGGCATACGGCGAGGTGCCGGTCTTAGCCAACATCGGCGTGGTGGGTCAGGACTTGGGCGTGATGGAGGCGGGCAAGAAGTACACCGTCGTGGCGGACGTGAGGTATGTCGGCGGTAATGCTTCTGCCAACATCGTGACGGCAAGCCTGGAGAGCGCCCTCAGCGGCGGCACGGTCTACGCGCAGGCCGACGGCAACGCCGCCGCCATCACGCTCCCCGATGGCAGC
>CAJAYZ010000770.1 GCA_903949225.1 uncultured Planctomycetaceae bacterium | reverse complement strand
CAGAAAAACCCCCTGGATGGCGACGGTTTTCGGGGCCAAGGACGGGCGATCAGGCACCGGGGCGACCATCGGAGCTGGCCGCCGCCGAGAAGGCCGGCGGGGGTCGTTTTGTCGGCAGCGTCCTTCGTCACCGCCCAGATCGTACCGGTCAACGGCGGTTTCCGCCGGGCGTGAGCCGTTGACCGGACTCATCCCCCCACCAGCATCGTGAGCTTCACGAAGCTGATCTGAGTCGTGGGCGTAACAGTGAACGCCTCGTCTAGCCCGGCGGCCTGCCGGTCGTCGACGAGGATCAGAAAGCCCATGCGGGAGAACGCCTCCAGAGCCTTGTCGTACTGGGGTTTCCAGTCGATCATCCGGTGACGCTCGAGCCGGTATTCCGTCCGGCCCTGCTTGAGGACCCGCTCGCTGTCGGTGGGTTGGACGAGTCCGCGAAAGACTGCGTCATGCTCGCGACGGTTGAAGTCCTGCACCTCCTGGTAGACCCGTTCGCGGATCAGCTCCCTCACGGTGATCCGCTCGCCTGGGAACTCGAGCGGGAGTTCGTGTAGGACGGCGCCCGCCGTGGTCTCGTCGCGAATCATCACGGTGATTGGCATTGGTGGCCTTCCTCTCTCGAACCGGCCTGGTTGTTCGCCCCTATCCGTCGATCTGCCGGACGATCGTCGGGTCGTCGATCCGCGTGTCGTCCGCCAACAGTATCGCCTTGCTGACGATGATCGACAGCGTCGTGTCCCCTTCGAAGGGCAGGTAGAGATCCCCGTCCGACTCGCGGGCGCGGCTGTTCGGCACGATACACAGGTACTGGTCGTTCGGCTCCATGAGGATGTTCCCAGAGCCGAGGTGGATGCGGTAGGTCCGCTTGTCCCCGCGGACGACGAGGAACCGGTCGCTGAAAGAACACCGCTCGGCGATCGCCAATCGCGGTACGAGCCGTTCGAGCACCTCTTTCCTCGTCGCGGCCGACCCCGTCAGCGCCCCGAACGCGAAGTCCTGCCAGTAGGTCCGGTACCGGCCCTCCGGCCCCCCGTCCTGCCAGGTCGGGTCGTTCGCGATCGACGAGACGCCGACGAAGAGATCGACGTCACGCATGATCTCGGAGAAGACCAGCGCCGGAACATCCGCGAGCGCTACGGGGTCGTTGAGCCGCCCGTCGCCCAGGCCGTCGGCCGAGCTCCTGTACCCGCCCCCCCCGGCGTGGGCACGGGTAGGGGCGGCGCCGGTGCGGTAGAACCGCACCTGGTCGGTGGAGAGTCGCAGATAGGAGCCCGCGTCGTTGACGTCCTCGCCGGCCCCCTCGATCCAGAACTCGGCGCGGAGCCCGAAATGAGGCAGGTCCTTCGTCGCCGGAGGGTACTCGGCGTCCACTGCCAGCCGGAGTTTGTTCTTCCAGCCACGGGCGGCGCACAGCGCGTGGAATTGATGCTGCCGGAGGACGTGGGCGGCGAAGCGGTTGGAGTAGGTGACCGTGGCCCGCTCGGCATCGGTGAGGAGATAGATCTCCCGGTGAGCCTGCTTGAAGGGCTGCGTGATGGCGAGCTCTTCGAGCCGACGCCTCCACTGGCTGATCTCCGCCGGCGTGCCGCGCAGCGGATGCCAGAGGGTGATCTCAGCGGTCGTACCGTGCGGAACCGCCCCCCCGACCGCATCCGTCGGCACGCCGTCGACGAAGAATGCCGGCGTGTCGTCGACGCACCAGAGGAGACGCCCTGCGATTGAGCCCACGAGCGGGTGGTCGAGGTAGCGTTCCCGCCAGCAGGCAATCGGCCAGCACTTCTCCTCAAGGAATATTCCGTCGACCCGATCCCGCTGGGCGGTGAGCATCGAACGGATGTCCTTGAGTGATCGCTGCAGCTCGGCGAGTTCTTCCGTGTGGGCGGCCTTTGCCTTGGCGGGAGCCGCTTTCAGCGTCTTGCCCGAGGCATCGAGCCAGCGGAGGACCGCGTCGGAGCCGGTCACCTGCAGCACGGCCGAGTAGTCGCCGAGCTGCTCGATCCGGCAGCCACCCTCTTCGAGACCGTAGGAGGGGACGCCGAGTTCCTCGATCTCGTGGCGGGGCAGCGAAAGCGTCGCTGCCGCCGCGTCGAACGCTTTCTCGATCTCCTTCTGCGCGGTGCCGAATCGCACCCGGGCTTTGAGCATGGCGAGCTGGCCCACGGCGTCGGTCGTGGCGATCTCGGCAAGTGT
>CAJAYZ010000769.1 GCA_903949225.1 uncultured Planctomycetaceae bacterium | reverse complement strand
TCTCGGCCGGGAGCATGGCTTCAAGGAATCGCTCGACATCGTTCTTGTCGATCCGCCGCCGGGGGTCACAGCAGCGGCGGTGCAGTCGCCGCCAGAGGGGGATGCCGCGAAGAAGGTGACGCTCGTGATCACGGCGGCCGAGCCGTTCTCTGGGCCGGTCCGCATGGCGGCAAGGATCGCGGGCACCGCCGACGCCACGCCACTCCCGGTCCGCTTCGGCCCCGAAGGGGTCGAGAGCGTCTGGCTCGGCATCAAGGCGCCGTAGCGGCTTCGGCGCTTCCGGCATTGCTAAGATGGTACAGACCGAAAAGCCCTGTCGCCCCGGAGATCTGTCATGCGCCAAATCGTGCTTCGCGTCCTGGGCACGGCCCTGGTTTTCATGTCGGCCATGGGCCTAACCGTTCCGGCCGTTTCATCGGCCCGGGCCCAGGAGGCCGCCGCGCCAGCCAACGATGCCCCGGCGGCCGACGACGAAGCCGACGACGAAGCCGCCCGGTTTGCGGCGTTCACGAAGGCGATGACGAACGTGAAGCTCGTCGGCCGGTTCACGATCGCCGGCGATGACGACAAGGATCCGATCCGCGATGAATACACGATCTCATCGGTGGCGAAAGTCGGCGAGGCCGATCTGTGGATCGTGTCAGCCCGTATCCGCTACGGCAGCGTCGATCTCACGCTGCCAGTGCCTGTGGAGGTGAAGTGGGCGGGGAAGACGCCGGTGATCACGCTCGACAACGTCACGATACCCGGCCTTGGCACCTTCTCCTCGCGCGTCGTCATCGACGGCCCCCTCTACGCCGGCACCTGGCAGCACGACGCCGTCGGCGGCCACATGTTCGGGAAGATCGTGCCGGTGGAAGCACCAGAAAAGGTGCCAGCCACCAAATCTGGCGAAGAGCGATAAAAGCCTGCTGCCCAGCTTGCCCACATTCGGTGGCTGGCACCTTTTTGTCTGCGCCGAGCGAGGATGGTTGCGGTGGACGGACGCGTCCGTAGACTCCCCTTTCGGATCTCCGCCGCTCCTTTCCACCCAAGATTGTTCCAGCCATGAAGTCTCTCGCTCGTTCGCAGGCCGTCCGTCGCCGGGCCGCTGTCGCCGTCGCCAGTGTCGCGGCTCTGTTGATCGCTTCCTCGTGGCTTGAAGGGGTCGCGACGGGCGAGACGATCACCTACATCACACCGACAAACGCAGGGAATTCGAACGCCAATTGGCCCGCTGTCAACGGAACCTACACCCAGAACTACGGAATCGCCTTCACGACAGGGAACTCTGGCCCGTTTGACATCGACTGGATTCGTCTCGGGCTGAACACTTCCAGCGTCACGGCGGACTCGGCCACGCTGACGATTGCTTTGCGCAACACCACCAACACGACCGCGTACAGCGCGGTTGCTGGCACGACAGCGTACGCGACAGACACCGTGACCTTTTCAAAGCCGACGGCGACGTCGACGGCCTTCTCTCTGGATCTGACCTCGGTTCAACTCGCGAATATCAGCGCCTATTCGCTGCAAGCGAATACTGCTTACGCGCTGATCCTTTACGCGCCGACGGTCAACATCGGGATGACGCGCACCACCGGATTCGCGAGCGGAACCACCAACGACGAGTACACCGTCACCAACGGCTTTACGATGCTGACCACCTTCCGGAACAATTCCAACTATTTCAACAACTCCAACAGCTTTCCCTCATTGGATATCTCCTTCGGCGCGACGGTAACGGCGCCCGTCCCCGAGATCGATCCCAGCGGGCTCGCCAGCGCGATGTCGCTCGTGATCGGGTCGGTAGCCATGCTCGAGCAGCGTCGCCGGAAGCGGGCCACTGCGGCGACTGTCGCCGTGATGGCCTGATCGGCCGATGGATCTCAAGGGGAAAAGGTGGAGGCCCACTGGACCCAAACGAATCGGCCCGCGTCGGATGCAGCGATCGATTTCTGGCTCCGGGAGTTGCGGACGCCCGCGTACTTGACGGAGGTGGCCCGCGATGCCCCTGCCCACTGCCGTCGCATCGCCGAGCAGCGGCCCCTGCTGCTGACCGCGCTGGCTGGCGACGAAGCGGCGCTGGCCCGGCTCCTCCGCGAGGAGGAGGATCGGGAGCGGGAGGCTGGGCCAGAAAAGGTGCCGGCCACCAAATCTGGCGAAGACAGGTAAACGCCCGCTGGCACTTCTACCTAGATTTGGTGGCTGGCACCTTTTTGCCCCCTTTTTAACTCGGTGGAAATTCCACTCCGTCGTAAAGCTCTGCCAGCGGCACTGTTATGCCGAGCGTCCCGAGGTGGATTGAAGCCCCTGGGGAGGCCGCAGTGGAGAGCATCCAGTGGTCGCCGTTCCCTGCCGGATCGGTCTCTCCCGTCTGCCGCAGGAATACCTCGACAGACAGCCGATCTTGGGCGACGAGCACGTATTCCCGCAGTGTCGCCATCCGGCGGTAGTGGCCAAACTTGATCCCGCGGTCGTACTTCTCAGTCGACTCGGAAAGCACCTCGACGATCAGCAGCGGATTGGTAAGCGTATGGTGGATGCCATCCTCCATGATCGCGGCACCACAGAAAACCACCACATCGGGATAGGTATAGAGCCC
>CAJAYZ010000768.1 GCA_903949225.1 uncultured Planctomycetaceae bacterium | reverse complement strand
TCAGCACCTACGCCACCTACGCCATCCAGCGGCACTTCTTCCGCATCTCCCATCGGGGGCGGCAGCAGCGGCGCCGGTTCACGCCGGCCGATGAGTCGCTCCGCTCCGTGCCCGCGGCCGAGCCCGCCCAAGGCTGCAATTCGGTGCAGATCGATCAGCTCAAGGAACTGTTCACGAAGTTTCTCGGCGAACTCGAGCCGCGCGAGCAGCAGATCGTCGTCGCCCGCTTTGGCTTCGATGGCCGGGCCCCGCGCACCTTCCGCGAGCTCGGTGCGGAAATGGGCGTGTGCAAGGAACGGATCCGCCAGATCCAGACCCGCGCCATGGAAAAGATCCGCGGCATGGCGACCGAGGCCAAGCTCGAGCAGACTGTCGGCGATTGGCTCTGAGTGTCGATTGAAGCGGAGGCTCGAGGGATGGCAAGACGGGTGCTTGTGATCGGTGCAGCCGGAGGGATCGGCTCGGCGCTCGTCCGCCGCTTGGTCGCTTCCGGCGGAAAGGTCTTCCTCGCTGGCCGGGATGCAACGCGACTGGAGACTCTTGCCACCGAACTCGGCATGCCGTGGGGCACCGTCGAGGCGACCGACCCTGACGCGATTGATACACTCACCGACCGGGCAGCTTCCGAGCTCGGTGGACTCGACGGCTTGGCGAACTGCGCCGGCTCGATCCTCCTCAAGCCGGCGCATCTCACCTCGACTGCTGATTGGAATGCCACGATCGCCACGAATCTCACCTCCGCCTTCGGGTGTGTCCGTGCTGCCGGGCGGCTCATGAAGGGGGAGGGGGGATCGGTCGTGCTCGTGTCGAGCGCGGCGGCGCGGGTCGGGCTAGCCAATCACGAGGCCATCGCCGCCGCCAAGGCGGGGATCATCGGCCTGGTCCTCTCGGCCGCGGCCACCTATGCCAAGCAAAAGGTGCGCTTCAACGCCGTCGCCCCGGGGCTCGTTCGCACGCCACTCTCCAAGGGCCTCTTGTCGAGCGAGCTTGCTGAAAAAGCCTCGGTGGGGATGCATCCGCTCGGTCGGCTCGGCGAACCGGACGAGGTTGCCGCGGCCATCCAATGGTTTCTCGATCCCGCCCAGGGCTGGATCACCGGCCAGGTGCTGGGGATCGACGGCGGCCTTGCCGACCTCCGCGGCCGGGCCTAATCGGCCAGCCCATAGGCTGCTGAAATTGCCCCGGTCGTGTCGGTTTTGCCGGCTCCTCGAGCCCAAAACAGTGCGATCTTCCTGCCGCTAAGACGGTGAGGGGTGCTTTCCGGAGGGTGGGGAGGGTATCCTTCGCCCCATGCACACAGCAACAAATGGCCACGCCGGTGGGGACGGCGTCGGTTCTTCCAAAGCCCCGACGTTCCGCCTCTGGCTGATGATGGTGCTCGAGTTCGCCATCTGGGGCGCCTGGCTCCCGCTCATCTGGGGCTACATGGGGAAGGACGGCCTCAACTTCTCCTCCTCGCAGCAGGCGTGGGTGGGAAGCGCCTTCGCGGTCGCCTCGATCGTCGGCATCTTCTTCTCGAGCCAGTTCGCCGACCGGACGTTCGCCGCGGAGAAGTTTCTCTCCTTCAGCCACCTCATCGGCGGCCTAGCGATCCTCGGCATGTACTTCGTGAAGGACTTCCCCACGTTCTTCGGGCTGATGCTCGTCCACTCCCTCTTCTACGTGCCGACGATCTCCGTCACCAACTCGCTCGCGTTTTCGCACATGAAAAACGCCGAGAAGGAGTTTGGCTTCGTGCGCATGGGCGGCACGATCGGCTGGATCCTCGTCGCCTGGCCCCTCTACTTCATCCTCCAGGGGAAGACTGGCGCCGACGCCGTCGCCGCCAGCCGCAACATCTTCCTCATCTCCGGCGTGCTCTCGCTCGTGCTGGCCGGCTACTCGCTCTTCCTCCCCCACACGCCGCCAAAGCCGGCAGCACCGGGTGACGGGGGCTTCGCGTGGTTGAAGGCGGCCAAGTTCCTCGCCCGCCCCTATCTCCTCGTGCTCTTCGTCGTCACGTTCATCGACGCGGTGATCCACAACGGCTACTTCGTGATGGCGGGCGATTTCCTCGGCAGCAAGGCCGTGGGGATCAAGCCGGAATGGATCATGCCGGTGATGAGCATCGGCCAGGTGGCGGAGATCGTCACGATGGCGTTCCTCGGCACAGTCCTGGCCAAGCTCGGCTGGAAGACGACGATGATCCTCGGCATCCTCGGCCATGCCGCCCGGTTCGCTGTCTTTGCCTTCTTCCCGCAAAACACGGCCGTGATCATCGCCGTCCAGGTCCTCCACGGCATCTGCTACGCCTTCTTCTTCGCCACGCTCTACATCTTCATCGACGCCGCCTTCCCGAAGGACGTCCGTTCGAGTGCGCAGAGCCTCTTCAATCTCCTCGTCCTCGGCCTCGGGGACCTGGCGGCGAAGTGGCTCTTCATTCCGCTCCAGGACAGCCTCAAGACCGACGCCGGCATCGACTACCAAAAGCTGTTCCTCGTGCCGACGCTGATGGCGGTGGCCGCTGCCGGCCTCCTCCTCCTCGCCTTCTGGCCGCCGCGCCGGTTTGACGACGCCGACATCGCCAAGGACGACCACGGCACCGAGGCGCCGAACATCACCTGAGGGCTGGCGCGGGTTCGGCTGCCGTGAACTCGTGGTCGAGCGTGGCTTCGGGGTCGCCCGTGCCCCGTCGCCGGGCTACCGAAAGGGCATCCCTGCCCTCCGCTCTCTCCGTGCCGCCTGCGCTTTCGCCCTCCTATCCTGCGCTTGCCGGCAAGACCGGCTCCCGGGACACGGGCGACCCCTCGCTGAAGCGCCAAACGGTATGCCTGTTTTTGGCAGCGCTCAGGCGAGGCGGGGATCGGCGAACGCTTGAGGAGTGACGAGGGCATCGTGAGTACGACGAAACTTTTGCCGGCCCCGCCGACGGATCACCCACAGGCCCTTCACGAAGAAGACCAACCCCGCCCCCTCGAATCCGTCTTGCGGCGTTGGCCTGAAAGCCCCTCTCTTCCCGCCCCCTCCGCCCCGCCACCGGTGCGCC
>CAJAYZ010000767.1 GCA_903949225.1 uncultured Planctomycetaceae bacterium | reverse complement strand
GCAGGCACAAAAAAACCCCGTCGGCCGCCCGAACGGGCGACCGACGGGGTGCGAATCACTGACGGCTCAGAGCGGGCGAACGACCGACTGCGTCCGGTAGTAGTCGAGGAGCGTCTCGATCGAGAGCACGCCACCACCCATGCCGCTCTTGTTCACGCCGCCGTAGGGGACGCCGCGGGGGAAGACGTTGTGGGCATTGATCCAGCTGTTGCCCGCAACCATCGACTCGGCGACCCGGTTAGCCCGCGACAGGTCGGTCGTCCAAACGCTGTTGGCAAGGCCGTAGTCGGTGTCGTTGGCCATCGAGACCGCCTCGTCTTCACTGCCGAACTGGGCGACGTAGGCGACCGGTCCGAAGATCTCCTCACGGGCGGCGACGTTGTCGAGCGTGCCGGCCATGAGCGCGGGCTTCACATAGAAGCCGTCGTGGCCGGCGACCTCCGCAGCGCCACCGGCGAGCACCGCTTCAGCGCCCTGGGCCTGCCCCTTCTCGAGGTAGCCGAGGACGCGCTGCCGCTGCTTGGCGTTGACGACCGGCCCCATGCCGGAGGCGTCGTCCATCTGATAGCCGACATGGACGCTTCGCAGCCGCGCTTTGCACTCGTCGATGAAGTCCTTGTAGATGTTCTTGTGGACGATCCAGCGGGTGGCGTCGCAGCAGACCTGCCCCGAGTGAAACGTGATCGCGTTGACGAGGCTCTGTGCCGTGCCGGCGACGTCCACATCCTCGAACACGACCGCGGCCCCCTTGCCGCCAAGCTCGAGCTTGACCGGCACGAGGTTGTGGCCACAGGCTTGGCCGACCAGCCGCCCCACTTCCGGGGATCCGGTGAAGCTCATGTGCTTCAGCCCGGGGTGCTTCGTGAGGGCGGCGCCGGCGCCGCTCCCCGGGCCGGGGATGACGTTGATGACACCGTCGGGGATGCCGATCTCACGGGCGAGCCGGCCGAGATAGATCGCCGACAGGGGCGTATCCTCGGCGGGCTTGATGACGACGGTGTTGCCGGCAGCGAGGGCCGGCGACACGCCCCAGCCGATGAGGAGGAAGGGGAAGTTCCAGGGGAAGATGAAGCCGCACGGGCCCCAGGCATGGCGGACGGTGCGGGCATCGTGGCCGGAGACGGCGAGCGTCGTGCGGTGCTCGACATGGAGGGCCATGTCGGTGAAGTAGCGGAGCGTGTCGATGAAGTTCTGCACGTCACCGAGGGCGTGGGCGTGGATCTTGCCGGCGTCGAGGGCCTCGATCTGGCCGATGATCGGCTTGTGCTTCGCGACGGCGTCGGCGAGGCGGTGAAGGAGGGCGCCGCGCTCGTTGGCGGGCATCGTCGCCCAGCCGCTCTTCTTGAAGGCGTGGGCCGCAGCACCAACCGCCCGGTCGACATCTTCAGGAGAGAGGCAGCAGAACTCGGCGAGCGTCTTGCCGTTGCCCGGATCGATCGTCTTCATCGTCTCGCCAGCGGAGCCGGCGACGTCCTTGCCTCCCACGATTCCCTTGAGCGGTGCCGACGAGAGGAACTTTTCGACTTCGGGAAGGAGCTTGGACACGGCCATGGATGGAATCTCCGGGGATCGGACAGGAAGGCAGGGGCAACGGATCGATCGATCACCCCCCAACGGGTCACCATCTTCGGGCGCGACCGCATGAGGATGCAAGTCGGAGCATGCAAACCGGCCCCCCGCGCCCGCCCTCTCCCCGTCAGCGCCCGTCCACGAGGAGCCTGCCCATCCATCGCCCGGTCGCCTGGCCGCTGCAGGCGGCTCCCTCGACCCGCGGCCCCTTGAAGGCGTCGCCGCAGCAGCCGATCGGTGGCGCGGCCGACGGTGACACGAAAGGCGCCGGCACGATCACGCGCGGCTGGGCGAACTTCCACCGCTGCAGCGATCGCTCGAGAACCATCGCCCCGCCGATCCAAGCGGCGGCGAACGCCTCGAGCTCGGCGGTGACTTTTGCCGGATCGGCTTCGAAGGAATCGCGACTGAAGTCGCCAGAGGCATGGACCGTGAGCGCCGGTACGGTCGAGATCCCCTTTTGGAGATTGTCGCCGATCCAGGAGATCGGGCCCGAGGCGAATTGAAGGCCCCCCGGCGGCGGCACCTGCGACGGCCGGTCGAGGACGAGCATGAGGGCGAAGCAGGGGTCGTAGTCGATCCCGCGAAGCGTCTCTATCGCAGCGCCCTCGAGGGCCCCGAAGGCATCACCGGCGGCAAACAGATCGAGGCTCTGGGGCACCGGGCAGGAGAGCACGAGGCCGCGGGAGCCGAGGACCCGAGGAGCCTCCCCCTCCTTCGCCTCGAGCGTCACCGTGAGACCGCCATCGACAATCCCTACCGCCGCAGCCCGCACGCCGCTGCGCATCTCGACGAGATCCCCCGGGAGGGCCGCAGCAAGCCGCTTGGGAAGATCGGTCATGCCGCGCGTGCCGCACCAGCGGGCGTGGCCGTCGCCTGCCGACTCGAGCGCCGCTCCCGCGTCGGCCTGGCGCGAGAAGCCGTCGCACCACGTGCGCACCGCACCGGCGGCGTGGGCTTCCTCCACCGTCGCCCCGAAGGCACGGGTGCGGACGGTGAAGAACTGGGCGCCATGGTCGCAGACCGCCGCACCGAGGCGCCGCGTCGCCATCCGGCCGCCGATCCCGCGCGACTTCTCCAGGACGATCGTTCGGCAGCCTGCCTTGGCCAGCTCTGTAGCGGCGGCAAGGCCGCTGATCCCAGCGCCGATCACGATCGCATCGACTCGGTCGGCGGTGGCGATGCTCATCGTGTCACCGCCGGGGCTGGGGCGGGCTGGGGAAAGAGCAGCCCGAGGAGGTCGCTGGTGCACGGGACCCTGCTCGAGGCGAGGAGCTCGCCGGCGCCGCAGCCGCCCATCGCCCCGATCACCTCCGCGGACGCCCGCACGCGGGCATGGATGTGGGCCTTCTCGGGGGGGAACTGCGAGCGGTAGCAGGCGATCGACTCGATCTTGCGGTCGAGATGACCGTCGATGTCGACGTCAAGGGGGAAGTGTCCGATGGGGATCTGCGGAATGCTGGGGGTGAGGAAGTAAGTGATGAGTTGCGGCACGGTGTGGACCGGCAGGCCGTCGAAGACGTCGTCCCACTTGCACAGCCGC
This sequence comes from uncultured Planctomycetaceae bacterium, assembly GCA_903949225.1. Taxonomy (GTDB): domain Bacteria; phylum Planctomycetota; class Planctomycetia; order Pirellulales; family UBA1268; genus QWOP01. The sequence goes on along the minus strand of CAJAYZ010000767.1, from coordinate 884 downwards.
GAGTAGAAGACGGCTGCCTCGGTGATCGCCAGCGCCTGGGCGTGATCGGGGGAGGCCAGCGGCGTGCGGTCGCCCAGGCCGAGGACGAGCCGGGGGCGGTGGCGGCGGAAGACCCTGGCAAGTGCCACGCGAATCTCGAAGCCATCGAAGAGGCGGCGATTGGGAAAGCCGAGATGCTCGCGGTGGACCACGCCGAGGGCGTGAGCCGCGGCGAGGGCCTCGGCCATGCGCTCCTCCGGTCCGCTCGATCGGGGCGTCGGCTCGCCGTCGGTGAGATCGACAATCCCGATCCGCGCCCCCCGGGCCGCCAGGAGCGAGAGCGTCCCGCCGCACCCGATCTCGACATCATCCGGATGGGCCCCGACGGCGATCACGTCGAGCGTGCCAGGATTCCCCCCCGATGCAGCGAGGATCGATGTCCCCTGCGGAAGCACCGGGACTGCGGGGCGCTGGGAGTGATCGGAATGGGGCACGGGTCACACCGGCTATCGTTCAGGGCTTCGTGGCAGCGATGAGGAAGGCGGGGCTGAGCGACTCGAACCGGATCCGGTCGAGTTGCTCGATTCCACGCGCGATCGTCACGAGCCAATGGGCCGTGTCGGCCGATCGGGCCCGGAGGAGGGAGTGGACCGCAGCGAGATTTTCGATGCTGTTGCAGGCCGTGACGAGCCGACCGCCGGACTTGAGCCGCTTCCAAGCCTCCTCGACGAGCATCGCCACGTCGCGGCCGCTGCCGCCGACGTAAATCGCGTCGGGATCGGGGAGCCCGGCCCAGGCGTCGGGAGCCCGTCCGAGCACGGCATGGAGATTCCCGACGCCGAAGCGCTCGGCATTGGCAAGGATGAGACGATGGTCGTCGGGATCCATCTCGATGGCATGAACCT
>CAJAYZ010000766.1 GCA_903949225.1 uncultured Planctomycetaceae bacterium | reverse complement strand
TACATCCGTGGGTTGATCGCCATCCCGGTTGCCGACGGGGCCTCTAACCTCACAAGCAACACCGCCCTCGACATCCGTCCGGGGGTGAGCATCCGCACCGGCGGCAATGTTGAGATCGCCTCCAACCCCGGCTCCGCGACGCCGAGCTCGTCGGCCATCGGCCACGGCTTCCAGCTCGGTCTGATCCCCACCGACAGTGCCGACGGCGGCTCGGTGACGGCAACGACCAGCGGCCTGGTGACGCAGTCGGGCACGATCGAGGCGGGGATCTACCGAGATCTCACCATTCTGATTCCCTTGGGCAGCACGAATGCCACGGTTACCAGCGGCGCTGATTTCCGCCCCTTCGTGAAGTCGGTCAACAGCACGTTCAATCCCACCACGTATGTCAACGCCAACTACACCGCCGACACCGCCTCGATCATGCGGATGGGGGTGTCGAGTTCGAATGTTCCGGCCGTCCAACTCTCCGGGCTGAACGTTCGCGGGGGCGCGGTGACCATCGACGCCACCCGGTTCGCAGGCAGCGGCTTGATCACGGCCAAGGGTGGGGCCACGATCACCGTCGATAACAAGAGCGCCAACTATCTCATCGTCGGCAACATCACGATCCCCAACGTGCCGGGCGGGAAGGTGTTCTTCACCGGCACAGGCTCCGAGACGAGCGCCACACAGGCAGGCATCCGGATCGTCAAGGATCGGGAGAGCGTCGCCCCCTCGATCAACATCACCAATAGCTTCAACGGCCCCTCGGGCACCTCGTCGTTCGGCCCGGGAATGTTCGTCGACAATTCGATCGAAAACCTCGGCGGCAGTGTCAGCCTCAAGAATGTGCAGGGGTCGATCGGCCAGTTGAGCACGATCTGGGCGGCGGCCATCGATCTTGTCGCCCCAGCCGGGTTCTACGTCGTCGATGTGAAGGCGCCAGACACGACCTACTTCGCCGGGGCGACGCCGATCGCCGACTGGAACAGTCACATCGTCTATCCCGGCGGCAATCCGGCTTGGAATCCGACCCCCGACGCTAAATGGGGAGCAGCCTACGCCGTCAACGCCCGGTACGACCCACGGGAAATCTACGGCAACGGAGGGCTCAATTGGAATCTGATTAACGGTGGCCTCTCGTCCTATACCTCCATCGTCACCTACGGCAGCAATCTGCCATGGGTTCCAGGTAAGGACGGGTGGACCGCGGATGGCTATTCCCCCTCCGCGCAGGATGGCTGGACGCAGCGACAAATCGGTTTCTTCAACGAGAAGGCGTTCCCATCGGTTCCCGACGGCAGCTTCGTAACCCTCCGCAACACGAAGTCCTTCTGGCAGAACGGCCAGATCGGCACCTCGCCATCCCAGATCGATGCCGGCCAGGTGGTCATCAAGGCCCAGTACATCAACGTCAACAGCACGATCAAGTCGGGCCGCACCGTCTCGATGGACGTGACGACTAACCAGACCGACCTCGACGGTCTGCGGAGTCTGTTCACCAGCCTCTTAAACAACGGGATCACGCTCCCCGCCGAGACAGTCGACGCCAGGGGGGCTCCGACGAACGCCGATGTCCGCCCCGTGATCAATGCCATCCGGCAAAAACTCGGGTACGGGGGGACTGGCGATCAACTCGTGCACCAGGTCTGCACCTACCAGTTCCTCGGCTACTTCAACGGCACGAGCACGGCCCACATTCCGCTCGAGAGCGTCGAGGGGATGCGGGGAGCGGCCACTATCTACGCCAACGCGGTCGCGTTCGGAACGTACGGCGGCTATCCCTTCCGAGCCGGCCGCCGCGACTTGTCCGGCCGCCGCGACCCGATTTCCCCGGCACTCTCACGCGACGATTTTGCCCGCGGGTTTTATTTCGCCGAGTACGGGGTTGGGCTTTCCCAAGGACCCTACTACACAACCTACAACACAATTTTTTGGGACACACGCGCCCCCAAGTTCGACGATGCCCTCGCGAAGGTGACGTTCGATCTCCCCACGGCGCGCATCAACGTCTCCGACATCAACGCCACCCCCGGCGGCGGATTCGTGATGCTCAAAGGTGGCATCATCAACACGAGCACCGTCGGCAGCATCGCCTCGGCGGGGGGCTCCGGGCAGGTTCGCTTCAACAACGCGACGAGTTATCCGGTCGTGATGAACGGGATCCGGGCCGCGGCCTCGGGCTCGTCGACGAATCCGTCGTGCGTCGTCGACATCATCGACACCTTCAAGCCCGCTGCCACGGGGCAGACGGTGTATGTCTACAGCCCTGCAGTCGGCGTGAAGCGTTACACCGGCGCCGCCAGTGCCACGTTCACCGACGTCATGGCCACCGCCGGCACGCTCGTCACTTCCGGATCGACCACGTCCTATGCCCCACTCACCGGCACCCGCTGGGAATGGACGCTCTCGGCCGGGGTCTCCCGGTCCTTCGCCTTCGCAACCGAAAGCCCCTGGAGTTGGTCGACCGACTACGGCGCTACCCAGAGCAACCCTTGGGTCTACCAGCAGGCCAACGGGTCGTATGCCACCACCACCTACGGAAAAGTCGTCACCGGAAGCTCCCTGACCGCCGACTTCGACCAGCAGATCACCGGTTGGGCTACGATCGGCTACAGGACATACGTGAACTACCCGAATCTCGGCTATGCAGCAGCCTGGCCGGGCCGGAACTGGTATTACGACTATGTCACTTCGGGCCGACTGACTATGCGGATGTCGGTCAAGGCCGACAATCCCTTTAACGTCTCCTTCAACGTCTTGCCGGGCGTGGTCGACGTATCGTCAACCGGCCCGCTCACGATCCAAGGGAAGATCGTCAACCCGCAGGGGACGACGACGATCCGCGCCGGCGGCTCGCTCCTGACAACGTCGTCGACGTCGCTCGAGAGCGGCGCCGTATCGATCTCGGCGCCAGGCTCGTCGATCGGCACCGTCGGCGTGCCGCTCAATCTTTCGCTTGTGGCCGGCGCCTCGTTCAGCGCCACTGCCAGCTCCGCCGGCGTGTTTGTCACAAGCCCGGGCAACGTCACGCTCGGGCAGGTGGTCGCCGCCACCGGATCGACGTCGGGCGATGTCTCGATCAAGGCCACGGGCAACATCGTGGCCCTCGCCGACCGGACGAACATTCAGGGGCGGAAAATCATCCTCGAGAGCCTCTACGGCACGATCGGCACCGCTGCGACGGCGATCCGCATCCAGACCGCCGCCACGGGGGGCTCCGTCAAGGCGACCGCCAGCGGCGATATCCGCCTCACGCAACTCTCCGGCGACCTCCAAATCGACTCGATCGATTCCGCCGCGGGGAATGTCACGGTCAACGTGCCCCAGGGGAAGGTTCTCAACGTCCGCAACCAGACCACGGCGCAAACTCTCTCCCAGGAGCAGATCGAACGGGTGTGGGCCGATCTCCGACTGACGGCCGACACTGGCGCTTCCAGCCGCCAGACCGCGGCCGTCACTGGCTTCCAGAATCAGGTGGCCGCGCAATACCGCCGCTACTGGCAGCTCCTCGGCAACGGGAGCGTGAGCGGTGGCAGCTACACGCTCGCAGAGGATTCCGTGGCGCTCTACCGCGCCCAGGCGGCAGCCGCGCTCGGCAAGGCGGCCACGGCCACGACCGATGCCGAGGTCCGGCAGTACGCCCGTGATTCGTATCTCGAACTCCTCACGTTCTTCGACCGGGCTTACACCCCTGCCTACTGGCAGCTCGTCGTTGACGGCCGCACGGCCGACGCCGAGGCGGCGCTCGCCAGCCCGAGCCGCAGTTGGCTCGCCCTCGCTCCGTTCACGGCCTATCAGGGAGCGTTTTCGTACACGGCCACGTTGCTCCAGTCCGCGGCCCTGACGATGAACTCCACCTGGACGAGGAACGAGCTCAATAGCGCCCTCAAGCTTTCCGCGCTCTCCGGGGCGACCGTCGTCGGCACGAACGTCCAGCCCAACATCAGCGGCCGCGACGTCACGATCAACGACTCGAGCGTCACCCCCACGTCCGCGTCGGGCGTCGGCAAGCTCTCGGCGCCCGTGCTGATCGACATTCCCGCCCTCCAGGCCGGCTCGATCAATAATGATCAAAAGGCGGCCTTGATCACGGCCAATGCCCCGGGCGACATCGTCGTCTTCGGGGCCAGGCAGACGCCCACGGGCGTCCGCACGACGACCGCCACGGCCGCGTCCGGCTCGACCTCCCTCACCGTCGCCTCGGCGACCGGGCTCTCCCTCGGCATGGCGGTGACCGGAACGGGGATCGCCCCGTTGACGACGATCCGGGCGATCAGTGGCACGACGGTGACCCTGTCGACGCCGACGACGGCGGCACTTGCCAGTCGCACGCTCACCTTCAGCAACACGTTCGTCACGATCCGTTTCGACGGCATGACGCCGCTGATCCCGGCCGGCGTGACGCTCAGCCATCTCTCCCTCCGGCAGACGACGCCCCTGTTCACCGATGCGGTCGGCGCCGTCTCGATCCGCACCCTCGGCAGCATCTACCTGCAGAGCGCCGCGGCCGATCTCTCGGTCGGTCAGATCAGCTCGCCCGCGGGTGAAGTCGACCTCACCGCCCCCCGCTCCATCCTGGCAGCAAGCGACTCATCGCGCGTCACCACCGCCAGCAATCTTTCGCTCCTCGCCGGCAGCGGGAGCATCGGCGCGAGCTCCCGGCCCCTGCCAATCCAGGTGGCAGGCACGCTCCTCTCGGCGGCAGCCGCGGCGCAGGTAAACCTCGCCGCGGTCGGAGATCTCGTCTTCGGCCAGATCAATGGCGGCGGGAACGTCATTGTGGCGACGGGCGGTTCGCTTGTCGTCGCCGGCGACACCCCCGGGACGATCACCGGGTCGGCCGTGACACTCTCTTCGGCAGGCGCGATCGGCCAGACCACGACACCGGTCAACGTTTCACTTGCCACCGGCGGCACGTTCTCGGCCGCAGCCGGAGGCGACCTCAACCTCTCCGGCTCGACCGACAGCGGCCCGTTCAGCATCGAGGCGATCTTTTCCACCGCCGGCTCCATCAACCTCGCCACGCTCACCGACGCCAAGCTCGGCCGGCTGATAGCACTCCAAGGCAAGGTGGCCGTGACGTCGGCCGGGGGGATTTGGCGGGGCCTCGACCAGACCAACATCCTCGCCCGCGAAAGCGATCTCCAGGCCCAAGAGGGAATGGTCGCCGCGGTCACCTCCACTGGCGCCTATGCCGGAGCCCTCCGGCAGCAGGTGAGCGGGGCGACCCGAGCCAGTGCTACAGGCACAATCGCCCTCCAGCAGGACTCTGGCGACATGCTCGTGGCGGCGATCTCGTCGCCGGGAGACGTCCGCCTCACCGCCGCCACGGGTTCGATTCTCAATGGCCCTGGCACCCCATCGAGCGTCATCGCCTCGGGCAACCTGTTCCTCGCCGCCGCCGGCAGCATCGGCCTGCGGGAGCAAGATCTCGTTGTCGATCTCGCGGAAGGTGCCGCGCTCTCGGCCACGGCCGGCAGCGGGATCCAACTGACGGAGTCGAGCGGCAACCTCGCCATCTCGAAGGCCACGACCTCCTCTGGTGGCGTCCGCCTCACGGTTCCCTCTGGAAGCCTCTCCCTCCCGGCGGGCGCTCCCCTCTCCGCCGCGAGTGGCCCCGTTCTCCTCCAAGTGCGTGGCGATGTAGCGCTCGCGCCGACGAGCACCGCGACGGCCGGAAACTGGTTTGCGATCGTCGGCAACTACGGCAAGACAGGCGCCGGCCCCGATTCGCTGGTCAGCACGACCAAGTCCGACG
>CAJAYZ010000765.1 GCA_903949225.1 uncultured Planctomycetaceae bacterium | reverse complement strand
GTGCATCGCCGGACGCGATGCCTAGCCGACGGGCGGAACCCTTGGCGTTCCCCCCGTCGGCCAAGCGGATGCAGGCCATGGATGGCTGCATCCGCGTGAACGTTTGATATTGATCGTGCCGTGCATCGCCGGACGCGATGCCTAGCCGACGGGCGGAACCCTTGGCGTTCCCCCCGTCGGCCAAGCGGATGCAGGCCATGGATGGCTGCATCCGCGCGATAGTCAGAACTCGATCTGGAATCGTGTCGCGAAGATGTCGAAGGGGAGCGGGCCCTTGCCACGGACGTCGGGCATTGCGTGCACCCAGTTGAATTGGACGCGCGTGAATCGGTTCCACCACCAATTCAGCGCCAGCGTCGGCGCGTTGTAGACGCCGTAGCCGGGGGCCGGTGGGGGGCCGGCGGAATTGGAGAGCTGATTGGCCGGGTTGATGTTCGTGCAGGAGAGATCGACGTACGTCCAGCGGAAGGCCGCCTCCCACGCCCCCCAGCCGGCGAGGCGGCCGCGGCGGCCGGTGCCGAAGAAGGTGGTGTGGGGGACGACGTTGTAGTCGAGGACGCCCGCCTGCTTGAGATAGAGGGCACTCTCGCCGGTGAGGAAGTAGCCGCACTGAAAGTAGGCGGCGGGGACGAACGTTGTCGGCCCGCCAAACTGGTTGAATCCCTCGAGCATCACCTCGGTCTGGAAGTGGGCCGGACCGGCATTGCGGGCGAACTCGACGTGCGTCATCCAGAAGTTGTCGGCGAGGACGCGCCCCGAGTCGACGACGCGCGGCGTGCCAGCAGCGGTGAGCCCGAGGCCCGACGGATCGCCGACGAAGAACTCGGGGAACACGAACGAACGATACGTCTTGGCACCGGGGCCCGTGCTCCCGGAGCCACCGGTCTGGCCGTAGAGGAATCCGGTGCCGACGTGCGTGAGGTAGCGGCCGTCAGTGAGGTCGTCGTAATCGAGGAGATGGGTGATGCGCGACGCGAAGCCGATGCCGCCGTCGTCGCCGATCTCGGTGCCGGCCCGGTTGTCGCCGAAGGTCTGGTAGACGTTCTGGCCGCCTTCGAAAAATGTCAGCCCGGAGGCGTAGACGCTGTAGGCCCAGCTTGTCCGCTCGTCCTCGCTCATCGCGTAGGCCATGATGCCGACGCGGCGGAAGGGATCGGTGGCCTGGAAGGCCGCCGAACGCTCGAGAAACTCCAGATGCCGCACGCTCGTCCAGGCGTCCATCGTGCCCGGCTGGCGGAATTGGCCGATGCGCACCGTGCCGAGGATCGGGATCTGCTCCTGCTCCCCCCAGATATCGAAGAAGCTCGGCCGGCCGATCTGGGCGAAGTCGAACTCGATCGAGAAGTTGGTGAACTCGGTGAGCTTCCCGATGGCCTGGAGACGGGCACGGCGGAAGCCGACGCCATCCTGGATGTCGCCGTAGTGGGCCTGGCTCGCCGGCGACTGGCTGAAGAGCCCGTCGTCGACCTGGAAGAAACCGCTCATCCGGATCAGGGGCAACTGCTCCGTCTTCCCCTCGAGCTTCTCGAGGCGGTTCCGCGCCTCTTCCAAGCGGATGTCGAGGTTGCCGATCTGGCCCGGATCGAGGACGGGGTTGCCCGGGGCGTTGCCGCTAAGCCCCTCGAACCGCCGCCCCGCGCCGCGGTCGATGTTCCCCGCCTGCCCGGGATCGAGGTTCGGTATGCGGAGCGGATTGGCCGAGGGATTCTGGGCGAAGCGTTCCCAGGGGCCCCCCTCCCGTTCGATCAGCGGCACCACCGTGCCGGAAAT
>CAJAYZ010000764.1 GCA_903949225.1 uncultured Planctomycetaceae bacterium | reverse complement strand
TGGCTCTCACCACGAAGGAATCACCGATGCGCCTGCCCACTCGCCGTTTGATCCATATTCGCTCTCTCGGAGCGGCTGCGCTCGTCGGTATCCTCGCGGTCGCCCTGGCTGCCGGCACGGCTCCGACGGCCACGGCCGCCGGTGTTTCCTCGACGGACGTGATCTTCGACAGCATCACCGGCAACACACCGACAGGCTCCGTCTCCGCCTCGGGATCGACCTGGCAGGCGGCCCAGTTCATCCTCCCGGCGAGTGTCTATGACTTCCGACTCAAGTCGGTCGTCGTGAATCTCGCCAACAATCCGCTCGGCACGTCGTTCCAGGTCGACATCTACGATTCCAGACGCACCGGAAGCGAGCCGAACAACAAGGTCGCGACACTCCTCGCCCCCCAAACCATCGTCGTCGGCAACAACACCTTCACCCCATCCGGCACGTTTCCACTCCTCAGCCCCACGGAGGAAGCCTACTGGGTGGTGGTGCGGGGACAGACGTCGGACGTTTCCTGGAGCACGGCTGGCGCCACGGGAGTCATTTCGCCGGCATCGCAGTCCGCCAATCTCACGGCTGTGAGGCTCAACAACGGCGACTGGAACTCCTCCCCCGCCAACGGCAACCCGTACATGATGACCGTCAACGCCGTCGCCGTCCCCGAGCCCTCCACCTGGGCAATGGGCCTGGCCGGCCTCGCTTTCGCTGGGGTCTCGGCCCTCCGCCGTCGTCGCCGCCGCCAGGGCTGATTCCGCCCTTGCGTTGAGGGGCAAGGGCCGGCTTTGGCCCGGCTCTCCCTCGGGCTGCCGGGGCTCTCTGCCCACGGCTTTCTCCTCCCTCCGCCCCGCTCGCCGCGCCCCTTCGCCGCCGGCGGCCCCTCCCCGCGGAATCTGTGCCAGACCGGCGGCTGCCGCTGGACAAATCGCACCAACGACCCGACAATTCCGTAGAGGGGCAGGCAGGGCATCGACCGCGGTTTTTCAGGGGCGCTCCCGTTCTGGGCCGCCCCCGCCGCGAGCACTGTACGGGCGACCGGTTCGTTCCATCTCATCTCATCCGGGCAGCAACTCTCGCCAGAGAGTCTTCTCCCACCAAAAGGGTTTCCAATGCGCACCCACATCCACCGCAGCCGGGCCGGCTTCACGCTCGTCGAACTGCTCGTCGTCATCGCCATCATCGGCACGCTCGTCGGCATGCTGCTGCCGGCCGTTCAAGCGGCCCGCGAAGCCGGTCGCCGCAACACGTGCATCAATAATGTGAAGAACATCGGCTTGGCCATCGCCAGCTTCGACAACACGAAGAAGTTCATCCCCGGCTGGCGGAACAAGCATCCGCACAGCGCCGTGGCTGCCAACGCGACCGACGCGAACGCGCAGGGCTTTGTTTCGTGGCCAGTTCTGATTCTTCCTGGCCTCGAACGGCTCGACGTCTACAAGACGTGGGACACGCAGGCAATCACTACGCCCGGCGCCACGTTTGGCCTTCGCTCAATCGCCTCGCCGGCCATTGAGATCTTCACTTGCCCCACGTCGCTTCCCGATGATCAGGC
>CAJAYZ010000763.1 GCA_903949225.1 uncultured Planctomycetaceae bacterium | reverse complement strand
GTGGTGGTGACCGGCTGCGACGCCCATGGCAACGTTGACATGGCCGAACTGCGGGCCAAGTGTGAGCAGTACTCCGACAAGCTGTCGGCAGTGATGATCACCTACCCGAGCACGCATGGCGTGTTCGAGACCGAAGTCGGTGAGCTGTGCCGGCTCGTCCATGCCCATGGCGGGCGGGTGTACATCGACGGCGCGAACATGAACGCGCTCGTCGGCACCGCCTCGCCTGGTGAGTTTGGCGGCGACGTCAGCCACCTCAATCTCCACAAGACGTTTTGCATCCCGCACGGCGGCGGCGGGCCGGGGGTGGGGCCGGTGTGCGTCGTCGAAGATCTCATCCCTTTTCTCCCTGGGCATGCCACCGGGGGGCTCCCGACGGGGACCGTTGGCGCCGTTTCGGCGGCGCCGCTCGGCAATGCCGCGGTGTTGCCGATCAGCTGGATGTATTGCCGGATGATGGGAGGGGACGGCTTGCTGAGAGCGACGGAGGGGGCGATCCTCGCTGCCAACTACGTCAGCGCCCGCCTTCGCGATCACTTCCCCACGCTCAACACCAGTGCCAACGGCCGGGTGGCCCACGAGTGCATCCTCGATCTGCGGCCGCTCAAAGAGACCAGCGGCGTCACGGCCGAGGATGTCGCCAAACGGCTCATCGATTACGGCTTTCATGCCCCGACGCTCAGCTTCCCGGTGCCGGGGACGCTCATGGTCGAGCCGACGGAGAGCGAGCCGCTCGCCGAGCTCGACCGCTTCATCGACGCGATGATCGCGATCCGCGGCGAGATCCGAAAGATCGAGGCGGGGGAGTGGTCGCAGGACGACAACCCGCTCAAGGCCGCGCCGCATACTGCCGCGACGGTCGTGGCCACCGACTGGGAGCATTCCTATTCGCGCGAGACGGCCGCCTTCCCGGTGCCGGCCCTGAAGCGGGCGAAATACTGGCCGCCGGTGGGGCGCGTCGACAACGTCCACGGCGACCGCAATCTCTTCTGCAGCTGCGTGCCGGTGTCGGCGTGGGCCGAGACGCCGGCCGGCTCGTGAACGAGGGCGGTTGATCGGGGAATCGGGCACCGGTCGGTGGCGTGGTCGCGCCTTTGGGCGGCAGCCGTCGGCTTCGGCAAGGATCTGCCGGGCCTCGTTGGCGATCTCCTGGTTCTCGGTCTCCACAGCGAGGCAGAGACGTTGCCAGCCACCCAAATGTGGTGGTTTGTGGTGAGCGCTGACCTCCCTTTGCCAGCTTGGGCGGCCGCGTCGGCCACCCTGCTTGGAGCCGGCCTGGCGCACAAAATCTTTTTGTGAGAATCGGTCGCTGTCAGGTTTTGGCGTGGCGACGGCTACCTACTCTAGGAGGAGTCTGTTTTCATCCGCCGCCGTCGCGAGGATCTCCGGTGTGGAGTACCGCGATCGGGGGGGTGGTGCGGCGCTCGTCCGGTCAGTCTGATTGGACTCTTAGCCTGTCCGTGGGCTTTGGCGTCACTGACCGATCCGGGAGGACGGTCGAGCGTCGGTCGTCTCTCCATCCCGTCGGTTTCAACTTCCGAAAGAGTTTCATGATGAAAACCGTTCCCCGCATGCTTCTCCTGGCGACCGCGCTGCTGGCCTTCCCGGCAGTTCGTGGTGCCCAGGCGACGTCAGTCAATCTCGTCTCCAATGGTGGCTTTGAGCAGACGAGCAACGGCGCTAACAAAATGGCCTACCTGCAGACGGCTCCGACGGGGTGGTCACTGACGCCCATCGACCAGAACAACGTTCAGTGGGGTATCGCTGGCACCTATAGTTTCGTGATGACGAGTCCGACGGCGACGGTCAATGCACCGATCGGTGGTGCCTTTTCCATGGTGGCCGGTGACGTCAGCCCAGACGGCGGCAATCTGTTCGCGGCCACCTCCCAGGTTGGATCCTCGGGTCGGCAGCAGCTCTCCCAGACGATCACCGGTTTGACTGCTGGGAACGAGTACACCCTCTCGTTTTACGAGGGGCTGGGACAGCGGTCGGGCTACACCGGAACGGCGAGCGGCTCCTGGGAGGTGACGTTTGGCAGCGAAACCTACACCTCGCCGACCGTCAACAACCTCTCCGGTGGGTTTAGCGGCTGGACGCAGCGATCGACGACGTTTACGGCGAGCTCCGCGAGCCAGCTGCTGATGTTCGTGTTCACTGGCTCTCCCTCGGGGAGTTTTCCGGTAGGCGCCCTCGACGGCGTCTGGCTGGGAGAAGGGTCGCTTCCGCCTGCTCCGGTTCCGGAGATCGATCCGGCGTCGTTCGGCAGCGCTTTGGCGCTCGTGGTCGGGGCGCTTGGCATCCTCGAGCGGCGGGCCCGGAAGCTGCTTGTGGCTGCGGTCGCCTGATCCGGCGACGGCGTTTTCGTTGAAGACAATGCACCCGGGCCGGGCATCTCACGATGCCCGGCCCGGCTTTTTCCTGGTGGGGCCTCGAGGTGCCCAGCCAGCCAATGGGTCAGCATGGATGGCGGCCGCTTATCACTCGTCGCCAGATTTGGTGGCCGGCAGAGTTGGTTCCTTTCACCCCTCAGCCTTGCGACCAGCAAAGCATGGCTCTAGCATGGATCCATGCAAAAGATCCAGGTTCTTTTCCCCGATCCGGTCATGGAGCGGCTCCGGGCGGTGGCCCAGGCGCAGGATCGCCCGGTGAGCGAACTGGTGCGCCGGGCGGTCGACCGGATGCTCGAGCAATGTCCGGTGTTGCCGCCATCGAAGCCGGCCCGGTTCCCTACCTTCCGCGGTGGCGACATGCTCGTGGCCCCCGACCGGCTCCGGGAAGTGCTGCACGAGCCGCAGGGCGACGACACGCCTGCGGGCGAGCGTGATGGGGCTGGGGGCTCTTCGCCATGAGCAGTATGGCCCTCCCCTCCTTCCCGCGGCGGCGGACGTATGATCACGTCCTCGCCGTCACGCTCAAAAGCCACGGGGTGACCGAGTTCTACACCCGCAACGTGGCCGACTTCCGCACTGCCGGCTTTACCGCCGTCATCAATCCGATCGATTGATCCGATCGATTGATCCGATCGATTGATCGGCCTCACCCGCGATTGCGATAGAGCGCGGGCTTCACGCACGCGGTCACGGCCGGGCCGGGGGTGAATCGGCCCGGGAGAAGCTTGGCGAGCTTAGCGATCACGGGCTCTGCATCGGCGACGAGATCGGGGAACGACACCTCGAGGAGCGTCACCCGCTCGCTCTTCTCGAGCACCGCGCGGATCTGCTGGCTGTGGTGCTCCTGCACCTCAATCAAGTGCTTCTTTTC
>CAJAYZ010000762.1 GCA_903949225.1 uncultured Planctomycetaceae bacterium | reverse complement strand
GCCACCGAGTCTCCCTCGGAGGCGCTGTCGCGCGGAACCGTCTTCCCCGCCGGGGCGGAATGCCTGTGCCCCTTCACGGCCGCCGCCGTGCGGGCAAGCGGCGGGCTGTTGGCCGCGGCGAGAATCTTCAGGAGCGGAGAGGCATCGAGGGCTTCTGGGCCGCCGCGTCCCGGCACGCGGCCGCGGTCTCCAAGGAGGCGGAGCGCCGCGACGCAGCTTCCCTTCCAGCGGGCCTCGGTGGCGTCATCCCAGGGGAGGCCGAAGCCGCTCGACTCCGCCGCTGCCCGGGCGCGCGTCCAGGCCAGGACGCGGGCGATGAAGGCCACTGCCGGCCCCGCTTTCGGTGCCCCGTCGGCCGCCGTCATCGCGGCCAGGTCAGCGGCGAGCACCGCCCCGAGATCCTCGTTCATAACTCCCATCGGGAGGTCGGAGAAGAGCCCAAGGAGCGTGACGATAAATGGCGCCGCGGCGACTTCGCCGCTCCGCAGCGCGGCGGCAGCAGCTTCTCCTTCAGCGGCGAGCCGTTTGACGAGCCCCGCCGCGCCGGGGCGTTTCGTGCGCACCAGCCAAGCGAGGCTCCAGGCCGCCCCTTCGTCGAGCGCCCAGCGTCCGGTGGCGTCGGGCCCGACCGCCGCCTCATCGAGGCAGCGGGCCGGGGCGGCCGCCACGGCGTCGGTCCCCTTGCCGCCTCGGCGGCCGGCAGCCACTTCCTTGGCGAGATCCTCGAGGATCGCGACTTCCGGGGATTGGTGCGGATGGAACGCCGCGGCAATCCGCGTTACATGGCCCGCCACGTCACGGCGGCCGACGCGCCGGACGCCTTGTCGGGCGTCCCGCTCCTGATCGGCATCGGTCGGCGTGTGGATCGTCACGGCCTCCGTTGAACCGTGGCCGACAGCGTCCGTCACCGGACCGCGCTCGCCCCCCTCCGCCCGGGCCCGTTTCCGCTTCGTCTTCCCACCGCTTGCCATGGCATTCCCCGAGCGTCGAGTGTGTCGCCGATCCGTTCCCGCCATCCCTGCCCCGGCTGCGCGTCGCGACCGGAGCCAAGGAGCGGCCCGCCGACGTCGTACCGCCGGGTGAGGCGCGGTATCGTAGCGGAGCGACCACCCTGCATTCCACGGGCACTCCTCCGATGACTCACCCCAGCGATTCTGCGGCGTTGATCCCTCCAACCACCGGCAGCCCAACCACCGGCAGCCCAACCACCGGCAGCCCAACCACCGGCAGCCCAACCACCGGCAGCCCAACCACCGGAAGCCACGATCGGCCGCCGCGGCCCCTGCTGACCCTGCTGACCCGGCTGGCTTTGGCCTGCTGCACGGCGGCAGTGCTCGGCGGCGCGTCCGCCGCCGAGCCCAACGACCCCGCCGAGTCCGACGCGGCAGCGACGGCCATCGCCTCGTCCGCAGACCGTCACCCCGACCTGCGCCGCCTGTCGCCGACGGAGGAGGTGTGGATCGACCGGGAGCGGGAGGAAGTGGTGGTGGGTGGGAGGGTGGCGCTCGACGACGGGCTGCTCGAGTTCTTCGCCTGCCCGGCGGGGACGAAGGAGCATGAATCGGTCGTCGCCGTGGCCGCCAGCGCCCGGCTCGTCCATGCGGCGCTGTTGGCGGTCGGGCTCGAGCCGGGGAAGCCGGTGTCGTTCGATCCGGAGTACCGGCCAGCGACGGGGCCGAGGATCCGGGTAACGATGCGTTGGACCGACGCCGACGGCGCCGTCCAGGAAGCCGATGCCCGCGGCTGGATCCGCAACACCCGCACGGGCAAGCCCCTCGAGACCGACTGGGTGTTTGCCGGCAGTGCGTTTTGGACAGACCCTGCCGACGGCCGCGAATACTACCAGGCCGACGGCGGTGATCTCCTCTGCGTTTCCAACTTCCCCACCGCCACCCTCGACCTCCCCATCGAGAGCTCCCAGTCAAACGAGGCCCTCCTCTTCGAGGTCTTCAAGGAGCGCGTCCCGAAGCGCGACACTCCGGTGGAGATGATCCTCTCAGCAGCCGAGTGAGCCGCCGAGGGAACGTCAGCCGACCCGGCAGTGCTCGAGGATCCGCGCCGCGTCGGCGACATACCCGACATAGAACGGCCCGAACTCTGCGTAGCGGGCGCTCGCCTCGTCGAACCGCATCGTGTAGACGATTTCCTTGAGGAAGTCGGGATGGCGCGCCCACAGCGTCACTCCCCACTCCCAGTCATCGAGGCCGACGCTGACGGTGATCAGCTGCGTGACGCGGCCGCCGAACGACATCCCCGACCGTCCATGCTCGGCCATCAGCCGGCTCCGCTCCGAAAACGGCAGCGTAAACCAGTTCTCTCCCACCTTCCGCTTCTTGTTCATCGGATAGAAGCAGGCGTTGGGCCACGGGGGAAGCTCCGGCTCGATGCGACTCTTCCGCATCGCCCCTTCGCGGGCCGCGTAGCCCTGAACCTTCGCCCGGTAGGTGGGGCTGTCGGCCGTCTCCCCTTCCTCGAGGAGTCGCTGCCCGAACTGCTCTGGCGTGGGGACATACTCGCTCACTTCGGTGAGCGACACGAACGAATAGCCCGGCACGAGGGCGGGCCCGAGCGGACCGGCCAGAAGCCGCTGATGGAGCCCGTCGATGACGAGCGGATCGGGATCGATCGCCATGACGGCGAAGTCGGCCTTGTGCCCCGGCACGATCCACGTCTGCAGCCGGATCGGTGCCCCGGGCGCCACCGGATCGAGCGTGGCGACAAACGCTCGACGGCCCGCTTCGATCGTCGCCGCCGGCATCGTCGCCAGCTTGGCCCGGTCAAAGGTGTAAAAGAAATGGCTGCAGTGCCAGCCCTTCTCCGGCTGAAACGACATCGTCGAGCCGGCGGCAGCGTGGGCCGGTGCCCCGTAGCCTCCCCCTTCGGGCCGCCCTCCACCACCGGCCGATGGGGGAGATTGATGCTGCGGGGAAGAATGGGCAGACGATTGCGGGGCGGGATCGGGGCGCGACATCGCGGGCGTGACTCCAGGCTGTGGGAACTCTGGGAAGAGTCTACCTGCCATGGAAAAAAACCAACCACGCCCCGCCCCCGCCCAGCCGGCTTCGGAGCGGACCGTGTAAGATGCCCACAGCCGGGGCAGTCCGTCACCGGCCCTCGAAGGGGGATCATCCGATGGGACAGGCAATCGTCGATCCGCAGGAACTCCGCCGGTTCGCGGCCCGGCTCCGCCACTTCAGCGGCGAAGTGATGGCTCAAATGCAGACCGTCCAGCGTCAGCTCTCGGCGCTCGGCGCCACGTGGCGCGACGGCGAGCATCAGAAGTTCAGTGAGGAGTTCGAGCAGCAGCTCAACCAGTTCGGCCGGTTCGTCGAATCGACCGGCGAATATGTCCCGTACCTCATCCGCAAGGCGGAACGGATCGAGGAATACCAGCAGCAGCGGTGAGCCGTCGCCGTCGGGGGGAGCAGCATGTCCGGTCAGGCCGATGTCAAATCGATCGACACCCTCGCCTTCGTGAAGGCCGCCCTGGCGTCGTTCGCGCACGAGGCTGGCCAGGCCCTCGGCGAGGTCGAACTCGAAGGGCGGCGGGGGGTCGAGTACGTCACGATGGAGCGGGCCGCCCATTGGAAGACGGAAGTCCGCAAGGCGGGAGACGCGGTCAACAAGGCGATCAAGGATCTCGAGCATTGTCGGGCCTTCAAGAAGGTTGGCGACAACACCCCCTCCTGCGTCGAGGAGAAGAAGAATCTCGACAAGGCGCGGAAGCGGCTCGAGTATGCCGAGCAGAAGGAGGCCGTCGTCCGCCGTTGGAAGCCGGTCGTCGAGCAACAATTCCGGGAAACGTGCGTCCGGCTCGTCCACTTCCGCGAAGTGATCGACGTCAACTGCCCCAAAGCGATGGCCGTCCTCGAGCGGATGCTCAAGGCCCTCGATGCCTACCGCGAGATGCAGGGGCCGGCCGCCGGAGGCTCTGGCGGCGGCAGCGGTACGGCGGCTTCGATGGCCCGCCCTGCCGACGAGGCTCCCGCTAGCGCTCCGGCTCCCACAGTCGATCAGGGCTCGCGTGCCGCCGAGCCGACCGCCGGTTCAACACCGCCAGCCACATTAGGGGAGGCACAGGGATGAAATCGTTCGATCTCTCCGGGGGGGCCTCGAAGCTCGCCCTGGCCCTCAAGCAACTCGACATCAAGTGGAACGTCGCCACCGACGCCTGGAACGACACCACGGCGAAGACGTTTCACAAAGACCACCTCGAGCCGATCATGCCGGATGTGAAGCAGACCTTGGAAGCAATCGGCCGGCTTGCCGAGGTGCTCTCGCGGGCGGCACGCGACGTCGCCGACGAGGGAGGTCGCTGACGGCGCCGTTGCCCGGCCGCGTCTGCCCGCCGTTCCGGGCCCGCCCACTGTTCCCGGCGCGTGCTTCAAGCCGCTCCTCCTGAACGCCCTCCTCCTG
>CAJAYZ010000761.1 GCA_903949225.1 uncultured Planctomycetaceae bacterium | reverse complement strand
GCATGCATGGCGGTGTTCATCTCCACCATCGTCTCCGCCCCCGACTGGGCCGCGACACGGGCCTGGTTGGCGAAGGCCTTCGCCTTGACGGCGTTGTCGGCGGTGCTGCGGATCATCACCGACATCTCCTCGAGGGCGGCGCTCGTCTCGGCGACGCTTGAGCCCTGCTCGTTGCAGCCTTCGGCGAGAAGGTGGCTGGCGGCCGACACCTGGCCGGAAGCCGAGGCGGTTTGTGTGGCGCCATCTTCGAGGGCATCGGAGATCATGCCGAGAGAGCGGCTCACCGCCCGGATGATGCTCCCGCCGACGGTGAGGCCGGCAAGCGCCGCCAGGGCGAGGGCGGAGCCGATCACCCAGTAGCTCGAGGTGACGATCGCGTTGGCGGCTTTGGCAGCCCCAGCCGAAAGATCGGCGTTGTAGTCGATCGAATCCTTAAACTTCTCGACACATTCCTCAAGGGACGGATCGACCTCTTTGACGAGCCAGTCTTCGGCCTCCTCGGCCTTCTTCGCCTTGACGAGATCGAGGAGCGCATCGGCTTTCTTGTAGAAGAGCGTGCGGGCTTCGACCGCGAGGTTGAATCGACGTGTGTCCTCTTCGTCGCTCTTGAGTTCCGTCGCGTAGCGCTTCGCCGAGTCGTCGCCCGCCTTTCGTGACTCGCGGTAGGCCCCCTCGGCGGCGGCCTGCTCCTGCGGTGCATCGAAGAGCTGGAGGACGCGACGGGCAGCCCGCCCCGAGCGGGCGTTGGCCTGGGTGATCCGGCCGAGCTCGATGACCGACGGCACGGTGTTGGTCGCCAGGAGATTGACCTGGCTGTTCACGCCGACGATCCGCCAGAAGGCGATCGCACCGATGAGCAGCGAGAGCAGCACCAGCAGGAGAAAGCCGAGCGAAATACGGCGCGGGATGGTCCAGGTGTTCATGGCGTGTCCGGGGATCAAGAGGCTTGGGGGGAGGGGAGTCCGAGGGTCTGGATGGCGATCGTGCCATCCACGGCGGAGATCTTGTCGAGGTCGATGAGCGTCTTCACGCCGCTACCCGCCTTCGCCATCCCGGTGATGAACATCGAGTCGACAGCCCCGCCGAAGTCGGGCGTCGGCTCGATGTCGGCAGCGGTGAAGTTGGTAACCTCCTCGACCCCGTCGACGATCACCCCGTAGAGCCGCGTGCCACCGCCGGCCGCCGCGATTTGGGTGACGACAATGCAGTTGCGCTCGGTGTCGGCGGAGATCGGCAGACAGAACTTGGAGCGCAGATCGACCAGCGGGATCACCTTGCCGCGGAGGTTGATCACCCCTTTGACATGCTCCGGCATGTTGGCGACGGGGGTGATCGGACAAAGCCGGATGATCTCGCGGACCTTCAGCACCGGGATGCCGTACGACTCCCCGCTGAGTGTGAAGGTGAGGTATTTGCCAGGCAGGGCGCCGGGGTGGCTGTGGTGCTGGGGGGGCGTGGGGGGCATCGGTCGATTCCGGCGGGTAGAAAGTGGAGCTGGAAGAGGCTGTGGCGGAGTCGTGCTCACGCCGCCTCGCCGTTGTTGCGGGCTTTGAGTTTCACCAGGGCGTTGATGTCGAGGATCAGGCCGACCCGGCCGTCACCGAGGATGGCGGCGCCGGCGAACTCCGTCTGGTGGCGGAACATGTCGCCGAGGTTCTTGATTACCACCTCCTGCTTGCCGATGAGCTGGTCGACGAGGAGGCAGCGGGAGTCCTGCCCAGCCTCGACGACGACGATGATCCCCTCGGTCGGATCGGTCGCCGTGTGGGGAGTGTTGAGGTGGCGGCCGAGACGGAGGATCGGCGTCAGCCGGCCGCGAACGCTGACCACCTCACCCCGCCCCTGGACCTGCGTCACCATCCCGGGGAGCGGCCGGAATGACTCACGCACCGAGAGGGTCGGGATCACGTAGCGCTGGTCGCCGACGCCGACGAGGAGCCCTTCGATGATCGCAAGCGTGAGTGGCACGTAGAGCGTGAACGTCGTCCCCTGCCCCTCGACGGAGTCGATCTCGATCTTGCCCCGCATCTTCTCGATGTTGCGGCGGACGACATCCATGCCGACTCCCCGCCCGGAAAGATCGGTGACCTTCTCGGCGGTGGAGAATCCGGCGGCGAAGATGAGGTCGAAGGTCTCCCTGTCGTCGAGGATCTCGTCGGCCCTGATGATGCCGCGTTCGATCGCCTTGGCACGGATCTTCGCCGGGCTCAGGCCACGGCCGTCGTCCTCGATCTGGATGACGATGAAGCCCCCCTGGTGGAAGGCACGGAGCGTGATCGTGCCGGCCGATGGTTTTCCCGCGGCAGTTCGCGCCGCGGGCATCTCGATCCCGTGGTCGGCGGAGTTGCGAATCATGTGGACGAGGGGATCGCTGAGCTCCTCGACGATGTTGCGGTCGAGTTCGGTCTCCTCCCCCTCGAGCTCGAGGGCTATTTCCTTCCCCTGCTGGAGGGCGAGATCGCGGACGAGCCGCGACATCTTCTGGAAGGTGTTGCGGATCGGCACCATCCGCAGCGACATCGCCGTCCGCTGGAGATCGGAGGTGATCCCGCGGAGCTGGCCGAGGCAGCGGGAGAGATGAGCGCTGGTGATCGCCTTGAGCTCGGGGTTTTGCACGACCATCGACTGGGCGATGACGAGCTCACCGACGAGGTCGATGAGGCTGTCGAGCTTGAGCGTGTCAACGCGGACGATCCCTGAACCGATGACGGGGGCCGCGGCCTGGCTGGCAGCTGGGGCCTTGGCCACCGGCGGCACCGTGGGGGCAGCCGCGGACATTTGAGCAGCGGACGCTTGGGGGGGCGGAGGCGGCTCCACCGGCAGCGGCGCCGCGGGCCGGGGCGATTCAGCGCCATTTCCAGCGCCGGTGGTGTCGGGGAGGGGGCGCGCGGGTGGGAGTGGGGACG
>CAJAYZ010000760.1 GCA_903949225.1 uncultured Planctomycetaceae bacterium | reverse complement strand
GCGGTCATCGCTTGGGCGTTCTCCAAGGAGTCGCTCCAGGCCTCGCCCGTCTCTGCTCCGTCCTGCCGGGTGGCCCTGCGAACGACGCCGGACTGCCCCGCCGGGCCGATTCATCAGGCCTTGGCCACCCACCTCGTCCGTCCCCATCCGCGGCGGATCGAGACGGTGAAGAAGGGGACACTCGTCAAACTCGTCTACTCCGGTCGGATCAAGCCCAATGGCGATGGCCATGCGCTGATTCGCTCGCTCCAGGAATGCCCCGGGGTCGTCGGCGTCGATGTGGTGTTTGCGGAGCCGAGCGCGGCTTGAACCGGCCTCGATGATCACTCGGGACGGAACGGCTTTCCGGCCCGGAACAGATCTCGATGCGACCGGATTTCGGCGGCGAGTTGGTCCGCCCCCCCCTGCTCCGCCAGGACGATGGCACGATCAGCCGCGGCAGTGGCCGCCGAATAATCGCCGCCGGCCGCCAGCGCCGTCGCCAACGTGTCGAGCAACGCCGGATCACCGTTATCGGTCGCCGCACAGGCCTTCCGCGCGAAATCGACCGCCTCGGCAACGTCGTCCCCGGCGCTCGCGTCGCTGGTCTCCCCCGGATGGCAGGCGAGAAGAAATGCCAAGGCGTTGATCGCCTCGACATTCGCGGGGTCGATCGCCAGGGCATCGCGGTAGCGGGCCAGAGCCTCCCGGTGGCGACCGAGTTGAGAGAGGGCCAGCCCCCAGTCGACGCGAATCTTCGCGTCGCGCGGCCGTCTGGCCGCGCCGGTGGCGAAGAAGGTCTCGGCCCGTGCCACGTCGCCGCCGAGTGCTGCCGCCACGCCGGCCAATCCGAAGAGATGGTCCGCTCCCCCCTGATCGATGGCGATCTGGTAGGCGCGGACCGCCTCGGCGTACCTTTCCACTGCGGTGTAGATCACGCCGAGGCCGATCCAGGCCGGCGTGGCCGCCGGGAAGAGTTCGACCGCACGCCTGGCCTCGACGAGTGCCGCGGCGTTCTCCCCTTCGTCGTGTAACACCTGAGCCATGCCGTCTCGGGCAGCCCAGACATCGGCGACGGTGAGATTGTGGCTCCACAAGGCTCTCGGCGAGCGATGGATGACGGCGTGGCGAAAGCTGAGGACGCCGAGGAGAACCAAGACCGCCACCGCCCCCCCACGCCTCGCGCCTTCGGAAAGCCACCGCTCCCCCACCGTGCTCCACAGCGCCACGACGATCGTCACCGGCGCCACGAGCGCCGCATACTGCCAATGATCCGCCAACAAGGCGAACGACTTCATGTAGGTGACGGGGAGAAACCCGAGGATCGGCAACAGGGCAAGCACGTACACGGCAGCAGCCACGAAACCGGCCCGTGCCCAGCGCGATCTCCTCAAACCCCATAGCCCCACAAGCGACGCCCCCAGGGCGATCGTCGGCAGATAGGCAGCAAGACGCGAGGTCTCGAGTGGCCACACGCCATACACCATCGCGAGCTTCGTCGGCCAGAAATCCTTCCAGAGATAAAACGCCACCGCCCGGCCGGCGAGCACTCCCCCCCGAGGCAGCGAGGCCAGGATCGCGGCGAGCGGCCCTGACGACGGCCCGCTGCCATGGCCCATCTGGTACCAGAGGGTGACCAGTCCGAGGACCAACGACGCCAGCAGAAAGGGGATGATGCGAAGGAGATCGACACGCGTCACCCGGCCGCGCTGCCACCACGTCAGCACTGGCAGGATCAGCGGCAACGTCACCAGCGACGTCTTCGCCAGGAGTGCCACCACGAACGATGCGAGCGACCATCCGTAGAAGCGCCGCTGCCCCGTCTCCTCGAACGACAGCCAGCCGAGCAACGACAGGCATCCAAACAGCATCGACAGCGTGTTCTTCCGCTCCGCGACCCACGCCACCGAGGCCACCGTCACCGGATGGATTCCCCACACCGCAGCCGCCAGCCACGCCCCCGGCACCCCGAGCCGCGCGAGGATCCGCCACACGAGGATCGTATTGACCGCGTGGACGAGAATGTTCACGGCGCGGTAGCCGGGAGCCCAGTCGCCCCACAGCCGGTACTCCACCCAATAACTGGTGAGCGTCGCGGGAAAGTAGTCGGGGGAGGTGTTGTTGAACCAGATTCCCCACAATCCCCGCGCCTCGGTGACGAGCGGATTGGCGGTGATGAGGATGTCGTCATCCCAGAGCCACCCTCCGCCGAACGCGGGCAGGTAGGCGACGAGCACGAGGACCACAAGCCCCGCCGCGCGGGCTGCGACGGAGTCGAGGATCCCTCCGCGGTCGGTCTGCCGATCCCTCATGCGCCGACGATCTCCCGCAAGCTCTGCCCCCCGGAGACGACTTGCAGCGGGCGATCGAAGGGATCGCGGAACTCGTGATCGGGGGAGATGCCGAGGAGTTGGAAGATCGTGGCGGCGAGATCGGGGGGGCGGACAGGGCGATCGGCTGGCATCCCGCCGCGCCCGTCACTGGCACCGATCACGCTACCGCCCGGTACGCCGGCGCCGGCCAGGGCCACCGAGAACACGCTCCCCCAATGGTCGCGGCCACCGGCCGCGTTGATCGTCGGCGTGCGGCCGAACTCCCCCATCACCACGACGAGCGTCTCGTCGAGGAGGCCGCGCTCGGCAAGATCGT
Organism: uncultured Planctomycetaceae bacterium; assembly: GCA_903949225.1. GTDB lineage: Bacteria > Planctomycetota > Planctomycetia > Pirellulales > UBA1268 > QWOP01. Next base: position 3,205 of record CAJAYZ010000760.1, on the reverse strand, counting down.
CGAGGAGCGCGCTGTAGGCGGTGTCGAACTGCGGGCAGAGGACGTTCTTGAGCCGGCCGGCGTTGTCCTGATGGGTGTCCCAGAGGGGATTGCCGGCCGCCGTGTCCCCCGGCTCGCGCGGCCAGTTGACCTGGACGAGCCGCACGCCGGCCTCGATCAGCCGTCGTCCGAGAAGCACGCTCTGGCCGAACTTGCCCCGGCCGTAGCGGTCGCGCGAGGCCGCCGGCTCGCGCTCGATCTCGAGGGCCTCGCGGGTGGCGCCTGCATGGAGGAGGTCGAAGGCTTCCTGTTGGAAACGGTTCATCTCCGCAATCGCCGGGCTGCGGAGGCCACGGTGGAGCATCCGATCGACTTGGCCGAGGAGCGCGTGGCGGTCGTCGAGGCGCAGCTCCGTCACCCCGGCCGCGGCTGTCAGCCCCTCGATCTCGATCCGCTCCTGCGACGGATCGCAGCGGAGGATGTGCGGATGCCAGGCCGCCCCCATGAAGCCACCGTTCTGCCCCGGCCAGGGGATCGCCGGATTGTTGAAGATCGGCTCGGGGAGGATGACCGCATCGAGCGGCGAGCGCTCCGCGGCCCGCAGCGCGCCGACGGCGCCGGCGAGGCTCGGCCAGTCCTGAGCGCTGGGGGGCACGCTCTCCGCCACGCTTGTCGGCTCGTGGCCGGTGAGCATGAAACAGCCGCTGGTGGAGTGGGAATGGATGCCGGTCGTCATCGAACGGATGACGCACATCCGATGGGCGCGGGCGGCTGACAGCGGGAGAAGCTCGCTGAACTGGAGGCCAGGGACGCTCGTCGCGATCGGGAGGAAGGGCCCGCGGATCTCGATCGGCGCCGCCGGCTTGGGGTCGAACGTTTCGTGCTGCGACGGCCCGCCGGAGAGAAAAATGATCAGGCACGAGTTGGCCCGCGGGCGTCCGGCGAGCGCGGCGGCCCGAGCGCACTTGAGGGTCGGCAGACCGAGGCCGAGTGAGGCCAGGCCCCCGACGCGGATCAGTTCCCGTCGGGAGAGAAGCCGCCTTGTGATGTCTGGCCGAAGAACCGCCATCCTGCCCCCGCCGGTTTGGGCGTACCTGGAAGACCAAACTTCATTCTATGCTCCTTTGCCCGTCCCCCCAACGCGGGCCGCCGCGTTTAATTGTCCCTTGCGTTTGGTCGAGTCCAGTCGAGAGTCCTCCCATGCCAACCGATCAATCTTCGCCGCGTCCACCCATCACCGTCGGCGTCGTGCGGTCTAAGCATGCCGAATCGACCCACGCCATTCATGCCGTGATCGCCCGCGACGACGGCAGTCTTGTCGCCTCGCACGGCGATCCACAGCGGCCGACATTCCCCCGCTCGGCCGTGAAAGCGATCCAGGCGCTCGCGCTTCTGGAGAGCGGCGCGGCGGACCGGTTCGGCTTCACGCCGGCCGAGCTGGCACTTGCCTGCAGCTCGCACGCCGGCACGCCGCTCCATGTGGAGACGGCCCGGAGCATGCTCGACAAGGCGGGGTTCGAACCGGGCAGCCTCGAGTGCGGCGCCCACTGGCCCCTCGAGGAGGCAAGCGCCCGCGCCCTGGCGCGCGTTGCTGACGAGCCCTCCCCGCTCCACAACAACTGCTCCGGCAAGCATGCCGGCTTCCTCGCCGTGGCCCGCCACCTCGGGCTCGACCCCACCGGCTACGTCGCCCCCAATCATCCGGTGCAGAAGCGCGTCACGGCGACGCTCGCCGAGGTGTGCGGCGTTCCCCTTTCGGCGGCCAACCGCGCCACCGACGGCTGCTCGATCCCGACCTATGCGGTGCCTCTGGCGAGCCTGGCGACGGGATTCGCCCGAATCGGCACCGGCCGGAGCCTCTCCGCCGGCAGGCAAGCAGCGTTCGAACGGCTCCGCCGGGCGGTGGCCGACAACCCGCTCTTGATCGCCGGCCCGGGGCGGTTTGACTCGCGAGTGACGGCGACCTGCGGCACGCGGGTGTTTCTCAAGTCGGGGGCGGAGGGGGTGCTGTGCGCCGCAATCCCCGCCGCCGGCCTGGGGATTGCCCTCAAGGCGGAGGATGGGGCGCTGCGGGGAAGCGAGGTGGCGATGGCGGAATTGCTTTTGACACTGCTCCCCGCCCCGACGCCCGAGGAGCGAGCCCTCCTCGACGAACTCCGTCTGCCGCACTTGAAAAACTGGGCGGGCACGAATGTCGGCCATCTGGGAGTGGCCGTCGCCAGTATCCGCTGAAGCCCTGCGGGGCAGCGCTTAAGCCGTTGCCAGATCACCACTTACGCAGTAAGCGGCAACCCGGGAGGCGTAAGTCTCCCGATGGTGGCCTAGAATTGGGGGGCGCGGACCGGCCTCGCTGTCCCCGCCCCTCACCATGCGCCACATCAGTCTCACCATCCGCCGTGCCCCTCACCTCTGGCCGGCGGTATACCCGTTGGTCGCGCTGCTGATCGCTCTTCCGACAGTGTTCCTCGCCGGGGCACAACCGGCGGCGGCGATCTCGCCGGAGCAGGAAAAGCTGTTCGAGGAGAAGGTGCGGCCGCTGCTGGTCGCCCGTTGCCAGGGCTGTCACGGCGACCGGGTGGCCGAAGGGGGGCTGCGGCTCGACAACCTCCCGGCGGTGCTCAAAGGGGGCGACTCGGGAACGATCCTCACCCCCGGCGACCCGGCAACGAGCAAGGTGTTGAAGGTGGTCCGCCGCGAGCTCGAACCGGCGATGCCCCCCGACGAACCGCTCCCGGCCGAGGAGGTGGCGATTCTCGAAGCCTGGATTGCGACTGGCGTCCCCTGGAGCGGGCCCGGCACCGAGGGCCCTGCCGCTGGTCAAGACGCGATCCCTGCCGACATGGAAGCGCGGCTCGTCTGGGCACGCGAGCGTCACTGGGCCTTCCAGCCTCTCGCCCGTCACCCTGTCCCCGAGGCTCCCGCCGGGCTCGACCCCGCTCGGAGCCTCGAGTGGGGCGGGCTCCTCGACCGCTTCGTGACCGCGAAGATCGTCGCCGCGGGCCTCGAGCCCGCGCCCCAGGCCGATCCCCGGGCCCTCGTCCGTCGGTTGTGGTTCGACCTCACCGGCCTTCCACCACCGGCTGACCGCGTCGATGCCTTTGCCGCGAATCCTTCAGAGGACGCTTGGCGCGCCCTCGTCGAGGAGCTCCTCGCGGCGCCGGAACATGCCGAGCACTGGGCGCGCCACTGGCTCGACTTGGCCCGCTACGCCGACACGATGGGCTAT
>CAJAYZ010000759.1 GCA_903949225.1 uncultured Planctomycetaceae bacterium | reverse complement strand
TGGCGAGGGCCACGATCACCACGGCATGGGCGGCGGCATGGGTGGTATGGGCGGCATGGGCGGCGGGATGGGTGGCATGGGCGGGATGGGTGGCATGGGCGGCATGATGTGAGCCACTGCCGGCTTCTGTCACTTTGATCTCCCTGTCCCTTCAAACAGATTTTTCTTCCCTCTTTTTTTTCCGGAGTGATTCACGATGGCTGCGAAGAACCTGAAGATCCGTCCGCTCGATGACCGTGTCGTGGTGACGCCCGTCGAGGCCGAAGAGCGCACCGCCGGGGGCATCGTGCTGCCCGATTCGGCCAAGGAAAAGCCGCAGCGTGGCCATGTCGTCGCGCTCGGCCCCGGCAAGCTCCTCGACAACGGCACCCGCGCCCCGCTCTCGCTCGCCGTCGGCGACGAGGTGATCTACGGCAAGTACTCCGGCAGCGACATCGAAGTCGACGGCCATGACGTGAAGATCCTCCGCGAGAGCGAGATCCTCGCGAAGGTCTCCGGCTGATGTTTTCCGGCCCGCCCGGCCCGACCGCATCGGCGGCGGGCCGTGGCCGGCCTCCCCCTCAACACAACACCCCTTCCCAGACACAACCAGGCTCCCGAGGAGATCGTCCCGTGCCCAAGCAACTGCTGTTCGACGACCAAGCCCGTGCCAAGCTCTTGAAAGGCGTTGAGAAGCTCGCCGGCGCCGTCGCGGTGACGATGGGGCCGACCGGCCGCAACGTGATCATCGACAAGTCGTTCGGTGGCCCGACGGTCACCAAGGACGGCGTCACGGTGAGCAAGGAAGTCGATCTCGAAGATGCCTTCGAGAACATGGGCGCCAAGCTCGTCAACGAGGTGGCCTCGAAGACCTCCGATCTGGCCGGTGACGGCACGACCACGGCCACGGTCCTCGCCCGCGCGATCTTCCGCGAGGGAACGCGAATGGTGGCTGCCGGCTCCAATCCGATGGCCGTCCGCCGCGGCATCGAGAAGGCCGTCGCCGCGGCTACCGTCCGGCTCCACGAGATGGCCAAGAAGGTCGAGCGCCCCGAGGAGATCGCCCAGGTCGGCGCCATCTCCGCCAACAATGACCGTTCGATCGGCGACCTCCTCGCCGAGGCCCTCCAAAAGGTGGGCAAGGACGGTGTGATCACCGTCGAGGAAGGGAAGACGACCGAGACCACCGTCCGCTTCGTCGACGGCATGCAATTCGACAAGGGCTATGTCTCCCCCTACTTCATCAACCGCACCGCGGAGATGGATTGCGAGCTCTCCGACGCCCTGATCCTCATCCACGAGAAGAAGATCTCGAACCTCCGTGAACTCCTCCCGCTCCTCGAGAAGGTGGCCCAGTCGGGCAAGCCGCTCCTGATCGTCGCCGAGGATGTCGATGGCGACGCGCTCACGGCGCTGGTCGTCAACAAGCTCCGCGGTGTCCTCAACGTCTGTGCGGCCAAGGCTCCCGGCTTCGGCGACCGCCGCAAGGCGATGCTCGGTGACATCGCCGTGCTCACCGGTGGCACGCTGATCAGCGAGGATCTCGGCCTCACCCTCGAGAGCCTCGACCTCTCCCACCTCGGCAAGGCAAAGACGATCACCGTCGACAAGAACGAGACGACGATCGTCCAGGGGGCCGGCAAGACGGCCGACGTCACTGCCCGCGTTCAGCAGATTCGCAACCAGATCGACGCCACGGACAGCGAGTACGACCGCGAGAAGCTCCAGGAGCGGCTTGCCAAGCTCACCGGCGGCGTGGCGATCGTCTCGGTCGGTGCCGGCACCGAGGCGGAGATGAAGCAGAAGAAGGCCCGCGTTGAGGATGCCCTCCATGCGACCCGCGCTGCGGTCGAGGAAGGGATCGTTCCCGGTGGCGGCGTCGCCCTCCTCCGCTGCCGTGAGGCAGTCGAGAAGATTCGCTCGCAGGCCAAGGGTGACGAGAAGATTGGCGTCGACATCGTCCTTCACTCGCTCGAGGCCCCGATCCGTCAGATCGCCGAAAACGGCGGCATCGACGGCTCGGTCGTCGCCGACGAGGTTGCCGACAAGCCGCTCCATGTTGGCTACGACGCCAACAAGGGGGAGTATGTCGACATGCTCAAGGCCGGGATCATCGATCCGGTCAAGGTGGTCCGCGTCGCCCTCACCAACGCCGCGAGCATCGCCGGGCTGCTCCTCACCACCGAAGCGCTCGTGACGAACCTCGACAAGGACGAATCGAAGCGGAAGCGCGTCGAGGGAAGCGTCCGGTAAGGTTCGATCAGGAAGTCCGGAGGATTCCGGGAGGAGGGCGGCGCCCCGTGG
>CAJAYZ010000758.1 GCA_903949225.1 uncultured Planctomycetaceae bacterium | reverse complement strand
GCTGGCGACGATGTTTGGCGACGGCGGATCTTCGGGCCGCGAGGCCCGGAAGTCGGCCAGCAAGGCGATGCCTCTGGACCAGATGGCAGAGACTGACCGGCGGGCGGCGGAGAAGATCCTCCGCAACCCGACGCTCTACCGTCGACTCCCCGTCGAGTCATTCACCTGCGACCGCGCCCTCCTCGACTTCTCCCTGACCCATCCGGAGATCGTCGTCGACATCTGGCGGGTGCTGGGGATCAGCAAGGTCGCGCTCGATCTCACGGCGCCTGGCCAGTGGCAGATGAGCGACGGCTGGGGAACGGAGGGTACGCTCCGCCTCCTCCATCACGACCGCACCGCCGAAGGGGGCACGATGGTGCTCCTCGGTCAGGGAGGCTACACGGGCCCACTCTCGCCGCAGCCGCTGTCGGGATCGTGCCTCCTGTTGGTTCGATACCGTCCCACAGGCACCGCCGCCGACGGCATCGCCAAGCATGCGATGCAGGTCGATGCCTTTCTCGACGCCGATGGCGTGGGGCTCGAGATCGTCACCCGCACGCTCCAGCCGCTGATCGTCCGCTCGAGCGCGTCAAACCTCCACGAGATCTGCCAATTCATGGCGTCGCTCTCGAGCGCCGCCGCCGAGAATCCCGAAGGGGTAGCGCGGCTGGCGGGCCGGATGTCGAAGATCACCCCGGCCGACCGGCAGACCTTCGCATCGCTTGCCCGGGACGCGGGGCGCGGGGGCAGCATCGGCCTCGACCCAATCGCCGCCGAGAAACTTCCGGCGAAGCTCGCCTCACGCTGGCTCCCGGCCCGGCACCTCGAAAGCGAACAGATCCGCTGAGTCCTGCCGACTCTTGCTTCCGCACTCGTCGTCGCCACGGCCGGGATACCGGGGGGCTTCCCGGCCGTGGCCGACGGGAAACGGCCTTTGTCATCGCGTCAGATCAGCGCGAGGAGGTGGTGCCGTCTGGGCCACCCGCGGACGGGCCTCGGTGGCAACGAGGTATGGCCGCTTGTACTCCGGCATGTAGCCGCGGGCCCCGCGGACCGAAATCTGCTGCCCCACCAAGGGCGCCAGATTGACCCCCGGTTGCGGGTTGACGAAGACGAGGACGTTGTTGTTCCCGTCGACGAGCGCCCAACGCGGTGCATCGGGACGGCGCGAGACGACCGTCGCCAGCCTCCCGGTGGTCTCGCTTGAATCGGGTGGGGTCCAGCCGGGGCGGCCATCGGCCGATGCGCCGCCGGGGAGGACTCCGGGGCGGATCGGCCGCGACCCGACCCCACCGAGACTCGACCACATGCTCCCCAGGCGCAGTGGCGACGGGTCGGCCGGAGGTCCGGCGGCAAGCGATTGCTGTTTGGCGTGGATCGCCTCGAAACGGGCGATCCGGGCGTCGATGGCATCGGCCCGGAGCCGGTCGGGATTGGCATTCGACCTCGTCGCGGCAAGGCGGAGGCGTTCGCGGAGTTGGGGGAGATTCCAGGTGTCGGGCGGGCCCGCCACCGCGACGGAGAGGGCGAGATCGATGTCGGCCAGTTCGTCGGCCGTCGAGACGGGGGGCGCGGCCACCGCGACCGGCGGCGGCGGCGCCTCGAATACCCCGGTGCCGCGTGGCAGCCATCCGGCGATCATCCGCTTCGCCTGCGGCACCGCCCCGAGCGGCTGCGGCGGTGCCACGGAGCCAGCTGCCACGGAGCCAGGTGGCAAGGTCGGCGCGGGCGCTTCATTCGCCGCCAACGTGATCGCCTCCGCCGTTGAACGGAGCTTACCGATCGCCTCTCCCACATCGCGGCTGTCCCCGCGGCCACCGGCCGGCGCCACGCCGGCATCGAGGGCCACCTGACGGAGTGATGGCGACGCGGCCAGATCGGTGAAGCGCACCCAACGAAACTCTCCCGCCGGGGGCTCGATCCGTGCCCACAGGCCGGCATGACGGCCGCGGTCGATGCGTACGCGCTCGAGCACGCGCACCCGCTCCCCTGCCTCGAGGCGCACCTGGGCGACATGGCGGAGATCGTTGAGCTGCGAGCCGACGCGGGCCACGGCACCATCGGCGACGACGACCCCCACGCCGGCTCCCGTTCCGCCGACAGCGGATCGCGCCGCGGGCTCGAGCGCCGCCTCGTCATCGATGTCGGCAGCGCGAACCCAGCTAAAACTCCCCGTGACGGGACGGACTGCACACCATCCACGCTGGTCGATCGCCCACACCTCGAGCGAGCGTCCCAGCGCCAGCCGCTCGGTGGGGTAGTAATCCTCGCCGGGGCCGGCCCGCAGATAGGCCTGCTCCACCCCGACTTCGACCGCCATCGGCAGCGGCCCGTCGTCAGCCGGTACCGGCTGATCCTCTGGATCAGCCTCGCGCAACACCGACACTTCGCCGGTGTCCGTCGGGGGCTGCGCCGCGATCTCCCTCGCGGCGACGAAAAGCCAGGTGGAAAGCACCGCCGGCACGATCAGCAGCACACCTGCGATCGAAGACGAGGCCGGCCGTCGGGCAGGGGCATGCGGCAACCCCGCGGCACTCCGCCACGGCAGGGCGATCGGGGGCTTGGCGGGCATCGCCATGGCGTGAGCATCCATTCCCTGGAAACCCGCCGGTGGACCGTGGCATTCCCCGCAGGCGATCCATCGCCTGCCGTGCGGAAAGCCGCCGCGGATCGTGCCAAAACGCAAGCGCGTAGACGAGGCTTGGGCGACCTCGTCTACGCGCTGTGGGCAGGCCGTGGAGGCGGCCCGCCACAGGTCTTGTAGTCCACCGGCAAGCGCCGCTCAAGTCGCGATTCGGGATTTCACCGCGGTCGCGAAAACTCCCGGTTTCCCCTGCTGAAAACCCCACCAAGGACCCCCCCTTAAGAGCGGATTGCGGCCCGATGGGGAGGTTCAGGAAACCTGCGCAGCCGGCGGCGTTGGCCAGGGATGACCTGCAAGCTGTGCCAGTGCCAGCACGAGGCTCTGGGTTCCCAGACGCCCTCGACCGTGGGCGAGGAGGGCGGTGTAGAGCGACTCCACGAGCGATAGCCCTGGCAAAGGGAGATCGAGGCGGCGGCATTCGTCGAGTGCCAGCCGCATGTCCTTGACGAAGTGCTCCACCATGAAGCCAGGCGCGAAGTCTCCGCGCACGATCCGGGGCGCGAGATTGGAGAGCGACCACGAACCGGCGGCCCCGCCGGAGATGGCACGGAGCGTCGTCTCGACATCGAGCCCTGCCCGATGGGCGAAGAGGAGGGCCTCGCACATCCCCACCATGCCGCCGGCGATGGCGATCTGGTTGACGAGCTTCGTCTGCTGCCCGGCACCGGCGGCGCCACAGGCAACCACGTTCCCGGCCACGGCCGCCCAACACGCCGCCAGTGCCTCGCGCGGGGCATCCGCCCCGCCGACCATCACCGTCAGCGTCCCTTCGCGCGCACCCTTGTCGCCCCCCGACACCGGCGCGTCGAGGCTCCACAGCCCCCGCGCGGCAGCAGCCGCATCGATCTCCCGCGCCAGGCCTGGGGCACTCGTCGTGTGATCGACGAGGATCGCTCCGGGGGCAGCCCCCGCGAGGACGCCCTCCTCCCCGAAGACCACCGCGCGGACATCGGAGGGATGCCCCACCATCACGAAGACGACATCCGCCCCGGCGGCCACGGCCGCCGGCGACTCGGCCCACCGGCAGCCGCGCTCGAGGAGCGCCTCGGCCTTCGATCGCGAACGGGTGGTGAGGAGGATGTCGAAGCCGGCATCGCGGAGGCGGCAAACCATCGACCGTCCCATCACGCCGGTGCCGATCCAGCCGAGCCGGGTGACACCGGGCCGCGCGGCCGTCGGGGGGGATCCGGCCACACCGGCCGATGTCGCCGCCGGGGCTCGTCCTTGCGTGCCGTGCATGGGAATCGTCTCCTCGTGTGAGTGGGGCCTTCCGTCGGTAGCAGGAGCGTACGCGCCGCTGCCCTCCCGACAAGGCTCCCCGCTCACCAGCGATCGATCGGTCGATCGAGGACTTCGCGGAGGAGGATCACCTGACGGATCGTCTTGGGATCGCGGAACATCGCCACGAGTTCGTGCGCAACCGTCGGCACCGTCTGCGGGGCGACCGCAGACTGGTCACTGCTGCCGGGCCGGATTCCGGCGTGGGCGAGATCGTGGGCGAACGCCCCCTCGACATGCCGGCCGATCTCGCCGGCATGGCCACCGAGTATCGGCGGTGGATTGTTCGCCGACGGCGTTCCCTGGCGTGCCGGCGCGGCAGCGGAACGGTTCGCCGTCGGCGCCGGGGATCGACGCACGCTCCCCTCCTGGCCGCGCGGCGCCGCGGTCTTGCCGGCCACGGGTGCGCGCCGTGGGGGGGCCTTGGGGAGGGCCGGTGGGTTTGAAGGGGTGCGGCGGGGAAGATCGCGATCGCCCCCCTCCGCCTGCCCGCGCCGGAAGGCCTCGATCTGACGTTGGAGATCATCCTCGGCAGCGCGGCGGTCAGGCTCGGCAGCGCGGCGGTCAGGCTCGAGAGCGCGGCGGTCAGGCTCGAGAGCGCGGCGGTCAGGCTCGCCGACGGGGACAACCGGCGGCCGCAACTCCCGCACCTGGCCGGGCGCCGGGCCGACCGGCCTGCCGGCATTCGGATCACCCCCCGCGACCTTTCCCCCGCCGCCG
>CAJAYZ010000757.1 GCA_903949225.1 uncultured Planctomycetaceae bacterium | reverse complement strand
CGCTCGATGGTCGCGGCGACACCTCGGAGGCCTGGGCCTTCGACCCGGCCTCGTCGGAGCCGTCGCCGAGCCAGCACGCCGTCCGCTGGGAAGAGGAGGTGCGCCTCGCCGCGGCCCTCGAACACCTCCCCGAGGATCACCGCGACATCATCCTCCTCCGCAACCTCGAGCGGCTGCCGTTCGAGGAGGTGGCCAAGCGGATGGGGCGATCCGCCGGAGCCTGCCGGATGCTGTGGATGCGGGCGATCGCCGGCCTCCGCGAGCACCTCGGCGAATCCTCCCCCGACGCCTGATGCACGACATCCCTCCCTCACCTCCTAAGGCACCGCCCGAAGAGCCCGATCTCCCCGCGGAGATCCTCGACGGCTATCTGTCGGCGCTCCAGAAGGGAGACCAGGCCGCCGAGGCCGAGCTCCTTGCGGCCCATCCCGCGCTCGGGCCTTGGACGGCCTGCCTTCGCGGCCTCGATGGGCTGGCGGCCGCGATCGCCCGCGAAGGTGAGGCCGAGCCAGCCGCCGCGCTGCCGCGCGTCTTCGGGCCTTATGAGCTGCTCGCCGAGCTCGGCCGCGGCGGGATGGGGGTCGTCTACCGGGCCCGGCATGTCAGTCTCGGGCGCGACGTGGCGGTGAAGTTCCTCGCCGGTGGCGTCTGCGCGAGCGGCGAACAACGCCGCCGGTTTCTCGCCGAGGCGCGACTGGCCGCCCGCATCCGCCATCCGCGAATCGTGTCGATCCACGACGCCGGCGACCGAGACGGGCAGCTGTGGTGCGCCATGGATCTCGTCGATGGCGACGACCTCGCCGCCCGCCTCCGCGACGGGCCGCTGCCGGTGGCCGAGGCGGTTCACCTCGTCGTCGAGGTCGCCCGAGCCGTCCATCACCTCCACACCTGCGGCATCCTCCACCGCGACGTCAAATCGTCGAACATCCTCCTCGACGCCTCTGGCACCCCTTACCTCACCGACTTCGGCCTCGCCCGCGGCGACGACGGCGACGCCACGATGACCGGCACCGTCCTCGGCACACCCGCCTCGATGTCTCCCGAGCAGGCCGCCGGCCGGGTGCGGGAGATTGACGCCCGCTCCGACGTCTACGGCCTGGGGACCGTGCTCTACGAAGCCCTCTGCGGAACGCCGCCGTTCGGTGGCAGCTCCGCGATCGACACGCTCCTCGATGTCCTCGAGCGCGAGCCGCTGCCGCCGAGCCACTACAACCCCGCCGTGCCCCCGCTCCTCGACCGGGTCTGCCTCCGCTGCCTCGAGAAGGCCCCGTCGCGCCGCCCGGCCACGGCCGCGGCGCTCGCCGACGATCTCGAATCCTGGCTCGCCGAGGGACGAATCGTCCCCTGGAACGACTCCCTTGCCAACCGCATCGGCCGACTCATCCGTCGCTATCCCGCCGCCGGGTTTCGCCTCCTCGGGATCGCCGGGACGATGGCCATCGTCCTCCTGCGCTGCCTGGCCAACCCCGAGACGGTCGGCTTCTATCTGCCGGTCCTGTTCGGCCTCGCCCTGTGGGGTGCCCTGGCGGTGTTTTGGGAAGCCCTCGGGACGCGCCGCCCATCGATCGCCCAGCCTCGAAACGCCCCACGGCCGACGCCAGTTGCCACGGAGACCTGGGTGGCGGGCCTGGTGCTCACCGACGTGATCTCCGTCACCGCGCTCCTTGCCCTCGTCGACGGGAAGTCGGGCCCGCTCCTGGCGGTCTATCCCCTCCTCGTCGCCGCCTCAGGGCTGTGGCTCAAGCAGCGCCTCGTGTATCTCGTGACCCTCGCCTGCCTGACGGCGCACGCGATCCTCGCGGTCTTCGTGCCGGGGCCCGTGGCCTGGCATGTCGCCGGAATTCTCGACGTCCTCATCCTCTGCACCGCCGCGATCACGGCGTTCCAGATCGGCCGGATCAGGCTCCCCCGTGCCGCCACGCGCTGAGATCCGAGGCCCGGGAATCGGCTTTTTAGCGGCGCGGTTGCTGCCCGACGCGGACGGTGAAGGTCAGCTTCCGATCGCCACGAACGACCTCCATCACCACGTCGCCACCAACCTCGGCATTGAGGATGAGAAGCGACAGATGGGTCGAGCCGGCGACGCGCTCGCCGTCGCAGGCGACGACGAGATCTCCGGCCTTGATCCCCGCCTGGTCGGCCGGGCCGTTGGGAATGACAGCCCGAACGAGGGCCGCCCCTGCCACGGCGCTCGAGCCGGCGGGCGGATCCTCCGGCTGAATCCCCACAAATCCACTTTCGACAGATCCGTCACGGATGATCTCGTCACACACCCGTCGGGCGGTGTTGCTCGGGATCGCGAAGCCGATCCCCTTCGAGCCCGGCTGGGCGATGGCGGTGTTGATCCCCACGATGCTCCCGTGGACGTCGACGAGCGGCCCGCCGGAGTTGCCCGGATTGATCGAGGCGTCGGTCTGGAGGAAGTCGCCGAAGGTGTTGCCGACGACGCCGCGGCGGCCGACGGCGCTGATGATCCCGTAGGTCAGCGTTCGGTCGAGGCCGTAGGGATTGCCGATCGCCCACACCATCTCGCCGACCTCGAGGGAGTCGCTGTTCCCCCACGACGCACAGGGGAGTTCGGTGGCGTCGATGCGGATGACGGCGAGATCGCGTTTCTCGTCGGCCCCCACGAGGTTGGCGACAAACCGGCGCCCATCGGCGAGAGTGACTTCGATCCGATCGGCCTCGTCGACGACATGGTTGTTGGTGACGATCACGCCGTCGGCCGCGACGATCACCCCCGACCCGATCTCGGTGTCGGTAGCGCCCAGGGATCCGCTCCCCCGCAGGCCCACGCTCTCGTCAATGGGGAGAAGAAGGCGGCGGGTCGTCGTGACATTGACCACGGTCGGCCCGATGAGCCGCGCCAGGGTCGTAAACAGCTTGCCGACCGGGGCCAGCTCACGGACCGCGGCGGCATCGCGGATCGCGGCGAGCTCACCGCGAACCTTCGCGTATTGGATCCGCTCCATCACCCCGGGCGCCGCGATCAGCGACACGAGGATCACGAGCCCCAGGGCAAGGATCGCCGTCTGCAGGACCGCCGCCGCGGAGCGCGAGGGGGCTGAATCGTGGTCGTCGGTCGTCATCGGGTCGCTCCGCGGGGCAGACCGTCGCCAGCCGGCGGAACGAGCGTCGTCCGCACCAGATCGATCGCCGTCTTCGAGGCCCGCGCCAGGCGAACCGTACCCGCCCCGCCGAGGCGGTGCTCGCGCCGCGTGATCCCGTCGGGCCCGGCCAGCACGATCTCGACCATCGTCACCCCACCGACGCTTTCCCCAATCGCTTCAGCCACGGGGACGATCGGTCCGATGGCGAGGGCGTGCGTGGCGCCGGAGTCGGCCCGCCGTTGCCGGGCAAGCTCGGTGACGGTTATCCCGGCCGCGATCGCTGGCAGGACAACGCCGCCGCGAAATCTCCCCTCCGGTCCCCGGGCCGCCGCCGCGGCGAGGAGCCCGGCAATTTGCCCAAGCGAGCCGACCTCGACGGTGGCCAGCGTGGCTCCGGCAGTAGCCAGGGCAGCGAGGGCGGCATCCTCGACCTCATCGTCTTCGGTGCCGTAGACGATTCCGCCCAGACACTCTCGGATCACCGCTTCGGTGGGCGCGATCGCCGCCTCACAGGCAGCCAAATCGCGGCCACGGGCAGCGATCCGCAGCGTGATCGTCGCCTCGTGGGCCGTGATCCCGACCAGCGGCTCGCGTCCCCGGCGGACGAGGTCGGGAAGCATCGCTTCGATGGCGCTCTCGCCGGCGCCGAAGCATTTGATCCGCCGGAAGCGGATCGTCCCGGCGCCGGGGAGCATGGCGAGAATCGCCGGCCCGACCGTCGCCTGCCACATCGTGCGCATCTCGCCGGGCACCCCCGGGAGGGCAAACACCCGCGCGTTGCCCGCGGACGACGTCCGGGGGAGATCGAGATCGATCCCCGGCGCTGTCCCTTCGGGGTTGGCGATGATCCGGCTTCCGCGGGGAAACAGCGCTTGCCGCCGGTTCGACTCCGGGCACGGGACGGCGCGGCGGGCAAACCGGGCCTCGACGTCGGCCAGGGCCGCCGCGGAGAGGTCGAGCGGCACGCCGGCCACCCGCGCCAGGACATCCCGGGTGAGGTCGTCGGCCGTGGGGCCGAGTCCGCCAGTGACGACGATGATCTCGGCCCGTTCCGCGGCGATGCGGAAGGCGGCGATCCCGTCGTCGAGGCTGTCGGTGATCGTCGTATGAAAGGCGACGGGGACTCCGAGGACGCCGAGTTCGCGGGAGATCCACTGGCTGTTCGTGTCGAGCCGCTGCCCCGTCGTCAGCTCGTCACCGATCGACACGACCTCCGCGCGGAGCGTCTCCGCCGTCGTCGCCCGCTCACCCACGCTCGGCCCGCTCGACGTTGCCACCGGCCTTCCCGGCGGATCCGCCGGCTCCTGTCGGGTCTGCTCCGGGGTCAACTCCGGCCGCGGAACGATTCACCACTGGTCACTTTCCCCGGTGCGGGGAACAATTGCAACGATGAACCTCGGCCTGCTCGGAATCGACCCCTCGACTGCCACCGTCGCCGCCGCCGCTCTCCGCGGTGGCGTCCGCATCCCCGTCGCCTGCGACCTACCAGCGGGAGTCGCCCCGCTCGAGCCTTTCCCGCGGTCGGTCTCCTGGGAACACCTCCTCGATCCCTCCACCTGCGACGCCGTCCTCGTCGCCTCCTCGGATTGGAGCGACGATCGGGCCGAAGTGGTCCGCAAGCTCGTTCAGGCCGGCCGGCCGCTGATCCTCTCGCAGCCGCTCGATCTGTCGATGCTCTACGCCTACGAGCTCGACATGATCCGCCGCGATTCGGGCGCCGTCCTCGTGCCGATCCTCCCCGACCGGCTCCATCCCTTCATGGCCCGCCTGCGAAACTGGATCGAGATCCGGCTGCCATCGGCCAGCATCGAGACGATCAACTTCGAACACCGCCTCGTGGGGCGCTCGAAGGACGACGTCCTCCGCGCCTTCTGCCGCGACAGCGATTTGATCCGCGTCCTCGCAGGCGCCCCGACGCGGCTCTCCACCCTCGGGGCTCCGGAAGGGGACGCGGCCTGGTCGACCCTCGCCATCGGCCTCACCTGCCCGTCGCGGCCGCCGGTCCGCTGGCAGGTGGTTCGCGCCGACGAGCCCGGCCTAACGATCACCGTCGTCGCCACCGATGGCACCGTGCGCGTGGAAGTCCCGGCGGAGCCTGCCGATCAGGAAGGACGAAGCGTCAGCGCCAAAGCATGGCGGTGGGTGGGGCCTGAGGGGACAGAAGATTCGTCGTTCGATCGGGGCGGCGCGATCCTGGAAGTGCTCCGCGCAGCGATCGCGGGGCGCATCGGGAACGAGGATCCTCCGGCGGCCTCCTGGGACGACGCAGCCAGGGGCGTGGAGCTTGCCGAGACGGTGCCGAGGAGCCTGACGAAGGGGCGCGGGATCGATCTCCATCAGGAAGAGTTCACCGAGATTGGCACCTTCAAAGGAACGATGGCTTCGCTCGGCTGCGGCATCGTCCTCCTCGCCCTGGCGGTGATCGTCTGCGCCACGCTCCTCGGTGGGATCGCCAAGCAGACGGGCTGGGAGTTCGGCGAGCGGCTCGCAGGCCTGTGGCCGATGGTCGTCCTTGTCGCCATGGGGCTCTTTCTGCTCCTCCAGTTCCTTCCCGCCCTGATCGCTCCGGCGCCCCGCTCACCGGCATCCCTCGCCGACGGCGACGCCGGCAAGCCTGGCAAGCCCGATAAGCCCGGCAAATCTTGACGCGCGCGTCGAGGCTGGCCCCGCTGTCGGCCGGCTCCTTGACCCAATCTCAGTCGCACGGTTGTCCCCGGAACAATCCCCCCGAAACCGGCATCGCCCCCACCGCGGGGTGCGAACTGGGAAAGGTGTGCCGTCAAACGGGTGCGCGGGTCAATCGTCCACCGGCCACATCCGATCATCCTTGAGGCCGGGGTCGCCGCAGGGATGCGGATGACGCACCGGTTCGTGCGAGCGAGCGGGCCGGAGCAGAGTCCACCATGCGGTGTCCGTGGGTTGCCCTGCCGATCGTGGCCATGGTCCTGTCGGCCCCGATGGCCCGACCCGCCCAAGCTGGTGAGACGCGCCGCACCGCCATCGTCCAGGCCATCGAGAAGGCCCGCGATTCGGTCGTCAACATCCACGGCCAGAAGCTCATCGCCAACACCGATGAAGAGGCCGGCGGCGAACTGCGGCGCGTCAACGGCATGGGCACCGGGGTGATCATCGATCCCCGCGGCTACATCGTCACCAACTACCACGTCGTCGAAGGGGTGAGGCGGATCGAGGTCACCCTCGCCTCCGGCCGGACGACGACGGCGACACTCCTCTCGCACGACCCGCGGACCGACTTGGCCGTCATCAAGATCCCCGCCGAGGCGAGCCTCCCGGTGATCGACGTCGGGACGTCGAGCGATCTGATGATCGGCGAGACGGTGCTCGCCCTCGGCAACGCCTTCGGCTACGAGCACACCGTCACCCGCGGCATCGTCTCGGCCCTCCACCGCAGCGTCGAGGTGAGCCGCACGCAGCGCTACGATGACCTCATCCAAACCGACGCCAGCATCAACCCCGGCAACTCCGGCGGCCCCCTCCTCAACATCGACGGCGAGATGATCGGCATCAACGTCGCCGTCCGCGCCGGTGCCCAGGGGATCGGCTTCGCGATCCCGATCGACCGGGCGATGGTGATCGTCACGGAGCTGATCTCGTCGGAACGGATCGACAAGACCTGGCACGGCATCGTCGGCAAGCAGGGGACCTCGCCGGGCCTCGTTGTCGAGACGGTTCACCGCGAGAGCCCGGCGGAATCGGCCGGCGTCCGGGCCGGCGACGTGATCACGCAGATCGCCGACGTCGCGGTGAGCTCGCAGCTCGACGTCGAGCGGGCGATGCTCGGGCGCAAGGCGGGCGACAGCGTCCTCGTGAGCGTCAATCGGGGTGGCGAGGAGACGAAGATCGAGGTCCCGCTCGCCGCCGCCCGCCCCCAGGCGATGGGCCAGGGGGAGCGCTGCTGGCACGAGCTCGGCCTGAAAATCGAACCGATGGCCGCGGCCAAGGTGCAGCGACTCCAGTCGCGCTACCGGGGCGGCCTCCTTGTCACGTCGGTCCGCAGCGGTGGCCCCGCCGGCGACCAGGGGATCCGCGAGGGGGACATCCTCGTCGGGCTTCACGTCTGGGAGACGATCTCCCCCGACAACATTGTCTACGTCCTCGACAAGGCCCGCGAGGACAACCTCGGACAGCTGAAGTTCTACGTCCTTCGTGGCCGTGAAACGCTCTTCGGCCATCTCACGAGCGACACGATCCGGCGCTGACAATCTGGCAGGGAGCCTACAATCGAGGCTCCACTCCCCCGGATGCCGCTCCCTTGGAAGCGCAGTTTGTCGACTGGCTACTCGCCCGTCTCCCCCGCGATCCTCGGCTCGAGGTTCCGCCGGGGGACGATGCCGCCGTGCTCCGTCCCCCTGCCGGCCGCCGCACGGTCGTGACGGTCGATCTCCTCACGGAAGGGGTCGACTTCCTCCTCGGCGGCGACACGACCCCCGAGCGCGTCGGCCACAAGGCTCTGGCGGTCAATCTCAGCGACTTAGCCGCCATGGGCGCCCGCCCTGAGGCAGCGGTCGTGGCCGTCGCGCTGCCGCGCTTGGGCGCCGCGGAGATCGGCGCGGGGCTCTTCGCCGGCCTTGCCCCCCTTGCGGCCCGGTTCGGGGTGACGATCGCCGGCGGCGACACAAACACCTGGGACGGCCCGCTCGTGATCAGCGTCACGGCGATCGGCAGCGTTCCTCCCGGGGCAGCCTGGCGCCGCGATGGTGCCAGGCCCGGCGATCTCCTCGTCGTCACCGGGGCGTGTGGCGGGAGCCTCCTCGGCCGCCACCTCGATGTCGAGCCACGCTGCCGCGAGGCCCTCGAGATCGCTGCCCGCTTCCCCGTCCACGCCGCGATCGACATCAGCGACGGGCTGTCGCTCGATCTGGCGCGGCTGATGCATGCCAGCGCCACCCGCGGCATCGTCGACCTGTCCCGCGTGCCGATCCATCCCGACGCCGTCCGCCGCAGTCGGCTCGACGCCGATGGCACAAGCCCGCTCGACCATGCCCTCAGTGACGGCGAGGATTTCGAGTTGCTCCTCGCCCTGCCCCCCGCCGCTGCCCTGGCGCTGGTCATCGATCCGCCGATCGGCGTCATGCCGGTGATCTTCGGAGAGGTGACGGCCGGGGAGGGCCTTGTTGCCCGGACTGCCGATGGCGCCATCGAGCCGCTGCAGCCGAAGGGATGGCTCCATGACGGGACGTGATCCATCCCCCACCGCGGCCACGGTGATCGTGACGATCGCCGACGAAGCAGCGCTCGGCCCCCTCGCCAGAGCCCTTGCCGCCACGCTCCCCGCACACGCCTTCCTAGCCCTCGATGGCGACCTCGGCGCCGGCAAGACGACGTTCGTCAAGGCACTCGCTGCCGCGGCCGGCATCGACCCGGCAGAAGTCGTCAGCCCGACGTTCGGGCTGGTCCACGTCCATCCTCTCCCCGACGGTCATCGGGCCGAAAGGCTCGTCCATGCCGATCTCTACCGGCTCGCCAGCTGCGACGATCTGTTCGAACTCGGCTGGGAGGAGCTGACCGCGGCACCGGGCTGGGTGGCCGCGGAATGGAGCGTGCGGATCAAGCCTGCCCTCCCTGCCGACCGGCTCGACATCCTTCTCGAGGTCGAATCGGAGACGGCCAGGCGGGCGTCGTTCACCGGCCAGGGCACGGCCTTCGCGCCGCTCCTCACCGCGCTCCGCGCACTCCCCGGGGCCTCATCGGGCTGACGGCCCGGTGCCGGAAAGCGCGGCGAGCTCCGCGCGGATCGGCCCGTTGAGCGTCTCCTCGAGGGCAGAGAGCGCCCGGGCAACGGGGACGCCGTCGAGGAGGCGGTGATCGGCCAGAAGCGTGACGGTCATCCGCCCGCGCTCATCGAGCGGAGTCCAGGTGAGGCTCGTGGTCAGGAAGGTGGGGTGCATGCGGTTGGCGGCCCCTTCGCCGGCCAGCGTCGAGAGGCTGAACGTCCCGACGCGGAGGGCGCGCTTCACCGATGGAGCGTGGGCATTCCAGCGGAGGATGAGGCGGCGGAGCGGGCCAGGCACACCGACAAGCTCGAGTTGCCGGGCAAAGACCTCCTCGACCGGCGCCGTGGCATGGCGGTGGATCGCCGCCTGGAGCTCGGTGAGCGGACGGTTGTCGGGCTCCCGCAGCCGGGCCCACCACAGCGCCTCGGGATCGAGGGCGACATCGGCTGGATCGGCGTGGGGCCCGTTTGGATCGCGTGGCCGGCTGATCGCCAGGGAAGCCACGCTCACCGGGCTTGTCGCCCAACGTGGCCGGCGCCACGGCGTGAGGATTCGCCACGGCACATACCAGCTTCGCAGCGCCGGCCGGTCGCGGGCGACGATCGCATAGGCCTTCATGAACACCGCCGACCACCCGATCCTCGGCAGCGCCTCCCGGCGGACCGCCTCGAGCTCGGAGAGCGCCATGATCCGATCGACCGGGAAGATCGGCACCCGGTTGGAGAGGCGGACGATGTCGCTGACGAGCCGGCGCTGGCCGTCGAGCCGTCGGGTGGTGATCCGCATCGTCGCATCCGCCATGCCACAGCCCTCCGCGCCGTCCGCTGCCGGGAAGGCGTCTGTCGGCCAACACCGCGGCAGCGTGGGAAGGGAAATAGCCGATCATCCCCTCCGGGGGCAAGTCGGTCGGACGCTTGCCCCCCCGATGGAAACGCCATCAGGCCGCTACACTCCCCTCCATCCCCCGGAGCCATTCCCATGCGCCTCTTCCCCGCCACGTCGCTGGTGTGCGTGATCGACGTCCAGGAGCGGCTCCTTGCCGTGATCCCTGAGGCCGAGCGGCTCGTGGCCCGCGTGGCCAGGCTGGCCGCAGCGGCCCAGATCCTCGGGGTCCGTCGTCTCCTCACCGAGCAATATCCCAAGGGGCTGGGGGCCACCGCCCCCCGGCTCCGCCCCCTTCTCCCGCCGGCCGACGAGAAGCTGTCGTTCAGCTGTGCCGGCTGCCCGGGATTCGATGCGGCGGCAGCAGCAGGGAGCGGTGTCAGCGCGATCGTCGTCTGTGGGCTCGAGACCCACGTCTGCGTCAGTCAGACCGTCCTCGATCTCCTCGCCACCGGGATGACGGTGTTCGTGGCCGTCGATGCCGTCAGCTCCAGGCACCGCATCGATCATGACGTCGCCCTCCGCCGCCTCGAGGGTGCCGGGGCGATCCTGACGACGACCGAGGCGATTCTCTTCGAATGGTGCCGCTCGGCCGATCATCCGGCCTTCCGGGAGATTCGCACGCTCGTCCTCGAAAGGGGGGGCGAAGACACGACGGGCCGGTCGTGAGCGTCGTCCTCGAGCGACGCTCAGGCGGCTTCAGGATCCGGCCGGGGCGTCGCGGAGGTCGACCTTCTCTGGGTTCGTTTCTGGGCTCGTTCCATCGAGCGCTCGCAAGCGGGCGATCTTCGCCGCTGCCGAAGGCTCGCGCTCGAGTTCGCGCCCCGGGGCAGAGCCAAACACGTAGATCCTGCCGTCGGCGCCGATGAGTTCCCACACCCGGCGCTGGCCGTCCGCGGTGGAGATCGTCACCGCCCGACACTCGCTCATGCCGAGCTTTGTCCAT
>CAJAYZ010000756.1 GCA_903949225.1 uncultured Planctomycetaceae bacterium | reverse complement strand
GGCACAGCCACGGATGAAGAGGGCATTGGTGATCGGATGGCGCGTGTCGATGGCGGTGAGCACCGACTTGAGCGCCACGGTGGCCCCGCGGGCACCGTCGATTTCGATCGAGTACCCGGTGAGGAGGCCGCCGTAGCCCGGCTCGCGATAAAGAGGGAGGTCGACAAAGACAAGCGTGCCGTCGGCTGGTGGGAGCGGAAGGGGCACGCCCGCCGCCGGCTGCCAGCCTTCCTGCCCCTCGATCTGCCACCGCAGCCGGGCCGAGGCCCCGGCCGGAAGCTTCTCGGCCCCCCACTCGATCCGGGCGAATGGCGCCACGATCGTGCCGCAGCGGAACGGGGGCGTGGTGATCGTGACACGGTCGGCGTCGACATCGACGAGCATGCCACGGACAGGATCAGCGGCTGGCCGGGGCGCCGCGCCGTCGATCGCGAAGCCCCCCGGGGGCGCGAGGGCTTTGAGGCCGAGTTGCTGGGTCGCCCATTCGTCGCCGGTCACCGAAAAATGCCAGCCCGATCCGGTGCTCTGCTGCCAGGCGGGGAAGGGCCAGCCGTTGGAGTGGGCCATGCCGCGGTGCTGCTGCATGGCGACGTAGCCCTCGTCGTCGATCCGCCGGCGGAGGAACGAGGCCCGGTAATGCTGCCGCGGCGGCTCGGCGGCCCACAGGGTGGCGTGGGGGAGCCAGCCGTCCCAGAGCGTGCAGTCGCTTGAGGCCCGGGCGTGATGATGGGCATGGAGCTCGTCGAGGAGCGTCATCGCCTCCTCCTCACCGGGGACGATGAAGCGGGGAAAGTCGTCAGCCCTCGCCCCCCCGACGACCAGGAGCAGGGATGCGGTCAGCACGGCGACGCGGAGGGCCGATCGGGAGGAAGACATCAGGGGCTCCGGGGCCGGGGAGAACGGTTGGGGTGGGGAAGGGAGAGGCCATCATCGCGTGTCGGCCGACGGGGACAAGCGGCGGCTGGCCGATGCTTGCGGCTCTTCGTTGGGAGTCGTACAACGTTGCCATCTGGGAGGGGGCGGCAGCAGGCCGTTTTCCCTTCCTCCAAGCACCTGGAAACGCCACCAAGAGCCCCGCGACCCCGACGAAAGAGACCACGCATGGCCGCTGCCTCGACCGCCAAACTCCCCGAAGCCAAGAATGTCGGCGCCTCCCTCGGCAAGGCGATGGACGCCGGCCGTGGCATCCTCCGCCTCTCCCCCACCTGGGTGCCGCGGAGCTTCCTCCATCCCGGCAAGCGAATCCGCCTCCACCCCGACGACTACTACTCCTACGGCCTCGACCGTGGCGGCATCGACGAGCGCTGGTTTGCGAGCACGACCGAAGCTGCCAACGAGGGGCGCGTCGCCGACGAGGGGCTGTCATGGTGTGTCCACGAGGGGCACCGCTTCCTCCTTCGTGACGCCGTCTCCGAGGGGCAGGCGAAGCTCGTTGGCAAGGGGATCTGGGATCGCTACCAGAAGTGGCCGGTGTACTCGAAGTTCTTCGACAACATGGGGCCGATCCCCCATCACATGCACCAGTCGTTCGAGGATGCCAAGCTCGTCGGTCACGAAGGGAAGCCGGAGAGCTACTACTTCCCGCCGCAATACAACAACTGCGACAACAACTTCCCCTACACCTTCATGGGCCTCGAGCCGGGGACCACGAAGGAGGATGTCCGTCGCTGCCTCGAGAACTGGAACCGCGGCGACAACGGGATCATCGATCTCGCCAAAGCCTACCGGCTCAAGCGCGGCACCGGCTGGCTGATCCCGCCGGGCGTCCTCCACGCCCCGGGCTCTCTGCTCACCTACGAGCCGCAGTGGGGGAGCGACGTGTTTGCCATGTTCCAGTCGCTCGTCGAGGGGCGTGCCGTGCCCTGGAGCCTGCTGGTCAAGGACATGCCGAAGGAGAAGCACCACGATCTCGACTTCATCATCGGCCAGCTCGACTGGGAGAAGAACGTCGATACGCACTTCAAGGAAGCCAATTACCTCGAGCCGATCCTCGACACGAAGCGATCCGACGGCGGGGCCCACGATCGCTGGATCGTTTACGGTCAGGTCGACGGCCGGCAGCTGTTCAGCGCCAAGGAGCTGACGCTCGAGCCAGGAGCCCGGATCACCGTCAAGGATGCCGGAGCGAGCGGCTGGATCACGGTGCAGGGGGAGGGGAAGGTGGGCGTCCATGATGTCGCCACGCCGACCCTGATCCGCTTCGGCCAGATGACCGCCGACGAGCTGTTCATCTCGGCCGACGCCGCGACGGCCGGCTACGAGGTGGTCAACACCGGCCCGGGGCCGCTCGTGGCCCTGCGGTACTTCGGCCCCGATGTTCATGCCGATCTCCCGGCCAGCGGCCGGAAGAAGTGAGCCGGCCGATGATGCCGACGAGCCGGTGATCTCCGGCTGCAGAGGCCCGTCAGACATTCCTCCCCCCGATCCCCATTCGAAAGGCCACGTTCATGTCCGCGCACCTTGCCCCCAAGCTCCATAACGCCATGTGGCCCGGCCTCGTCGGCAAGGGGGATGGCGAGGGGCAGGAGCCGGCGATCAGCCTCGACACGATGCTCCAGCTGACGGCGGCGGCGAGCGTCAACGGGCAGAAGTTCGACGGCATCGATTACTTCCTCTTCCTGCCGCACACCAATCCCGACGCCTCCGACGACGAGATCCGCCGGATCGCCGACAAGATCGCCTCCTACGGCTTCGCCGTGGGGTCGCTTGTCGCCCCGATCTGGCCGGGCACGGTCGGAGATTCGGCGATGGGCAGCCCCGTGCAGCGAGGGAAGTTCATCGATGCTGTCCGCAAGGCCTGTCGGATCGCGAAGATCTTCAACGAGCATGGCGTGCGGAAGTACGGTGTGATCCGCATCGATTCGGCGGAGTTCGGCGTCAATCAGTGGCGCGAGCACGCCACTGCCAACACAAAGCGGATCGCAGCGACCTTCCGCGAGGCGGCGGCCGTGGCGGCAGGCCACGGCGAGCGGCTCGCCGCGGAGGGGGAGATCTGCTGGGCCGGGATGCATTCCTGGAAGGACATGCTCGACCTCCTCGAAGCGGTCGACATGCCCGGCTCGCTCGGCTTCCAGTGCGACCTCGCCCACACCTATCTCTACCTCCTCGGCTACAACGCCCCCGAGCACGCGCTGCTCAAGCCGGGGCACACCGAAGCGGACTTCTGGGCCGCCTACAAGGAAATGACTGACAAGCTGCGGCCGTGGACGATCGATTTCCACGTCGCCCAAAACGACGGCAACGTCCACGGCGCTGGCTCGCACGACAAGACCGGCAAGCACTGCCCGGCGGACGATCCCCACGGCAAGCTCGACATCGTCAAGTGCTCGGGCTACTGGCTCGAGGGGGCGAAGGATCGCGGCATCAAGCACATCTGCTGGGACGGCTGCATGTTCCCCAACGCCACCCTCCACAACCCGCACACCTGGAACACGATCCTCAACAAGATGATCGAGGTCCGCAGCGCTCACGGCTGGGCCTGATCGTCGCCGTCCAACACGACGGGTGCGATTCCCTCCCATTCCTTACCATTCCTTCCCACTCCCGCTTCATCGAAGGCATTCCACCCATGGCAAAACCCCTCCGCATCGGCATGATCGGCTACGGCTTCATGGGCCGGGCCCACTCCAACGGCTACAAGCGGGTGGGGGATTTCTTCGATCTCGAGTATCTCCCCGTTCTGCAGGCGGTGGCCGCCCGTGACGCGGAGAAGGCAAAGGCCTTCGCCGATCGCTGGGGCTACGGGCGCGTGGAGACCGACTGGCGGAAGCTCGTCGCCGCTGACGATATCGACGCGATCGACATCTGCACGCCGAACAACCTCCACGCCGAGATCGCCATCGAGGCGGCGAAGCACGGCAAGGCGATCCTCTGCGAGAAGCCCCTCTCGATGGACGTCGCCGAGGGGGAGAAGATGGTGGCGGCGATCGAGAAGGCGGGGGTGCCCAACACCGTCTGGTACAACTACCGCCGCATTCCGGCCGTGACGTTCGCCAAGCAGCTCATCGATGCCGGTCGGCTCGGCCGCGTGTTCCATTACCGGGCCGAGTTCCTCCAGGACTGGACGATCAACGCCGATCTCCCCCAGGGGGGCGCGGCGCTGTGGCGGCTCGATGCCGCCGCCGCTGGGAGCGGCGTCACCGGCGATCTCCTCGCGCACTGCATCGACACGGCGCTGTGGCTCAACGGCCCTGTCTCCGACGTCACGGCGATGACGGAGACGTTCGTCAAGGAGCGGACGCACACCCTCACCGGCAAGGTTGAGCCGGTGAAGATCGATGATGCCTGCTCGTTCCTCTGCCACTTCACCAACGGTTCGCTCGGCCTGTTCGAGAGCACCCGCTACGCCCGCGGCCACAAGGCCCTTTACACCTTCGAGATCAACGGCGAGAAGATGAGCCTGAAGTGGGATCTCCACGATCTCCACCGGCTCGAGATCTTCGACTATGCCGACACCGGCTCGGAGCGCGGCTGGAAGAGCATCCACGTCACCGACGGCGATCATCCCTACATGGGGAAGTGGTGGGTGCCGGGGCTGGCGATCGGCTACGAGCACAGCTTCGTGCATCAGGTGGCCGACTTCCTCGAGGCCTATGCCCAGAAGAAGCCCGCCCACCCGACCTTCCGCGACGCCCTCGAGACGCAGCGCGTCTGTGACGCGGTGCTCTCGAGCGCCAAGAGCCGCCAATGGGTGAACGTCAACGGCCACCAGGTGGGGTGAGCCGGGCGGGCTGTTGCAGCCCCTCCGCACTCATTCCGGGGAAGAATCGCCCGATGGGCCGCAGTCGGGCTCGAGGGCCTCGATCTTCGCCAGTCTGCGGGCGTGGCGGCCCCCTTCGAAGGGCGTCTCCAGCCAAGTCTGCATCATCTTGTCCTGGAGTTCCTGCCCGAGCATCTCGGCCGACAGGCAGAGGACGTTGAGATCGTTGTGACGCCGACTCATTTCGGCTGTCACCAGGTCGTGGCAGGTGGCCGCGCGGACGCCATGCACCTTGTTGGCGGCGATCGCCATGCCGACGCCGGTGCAGCACAGGAGCACGCCACGGTCAACCGTCCCCTGACTCACGCGATGCGCGACGTCTGCGGCGATGTCGGGATAGTCGACGGCATCGGTCCCGTGACTGCCGCAGTCGACGACCTCATGGCCGATCCGTTCGAGCAACCCGATGAGCCGCAGCCGTGCCGCGACGCCCCGATGGTCACTGCCAATGGCGATGCGCATCGATCATCCACTCCTGCGTGCCGTGCCGGCACCCCTGAAAAACGAGCCTGAAAGATCCCCGTTTCCGACCTCCCCGCCCAACCAGCACTCTAGCCTAGGACCGGGGGATCGAGTCCGCCAGTGTATCGATCCGCGCGGCCAAATGCCCGCGGATTTGCTCGGCGCAGCGGCGGTAGGTGGCGAGCGGGGCTCCGATCGGGTCGAGGACGTCCTGCCGGTCGGGTGAGAGCATCGAAACACGCCCTCCGGCCTCCGGAAACTGGGCCAGAACACCGGCCCGGTGGGAGGCTGTCATCGTCAGGATCACGTCGGCTTGGCGAACGAGATTTTCGGTCACCGGCTGGCTCTCGTGGCCGGAGAGGTCGGCATCGACTTCCGCCATCGCCTCAAGGGCACCAGGGCTCGCCTTGCCTCCCCCCCACGCGGAAAGGCCGGCACTGGCGATCACCACCCCGCGGCTCTCGATCTCGTCGGGCCGGCAGCCGAGGCGATCGGCCACCATGAGGCGGAACTGCGCCTCGGCCATCGGGCTGCGGCAGGTGTTACCCGTGCAGACGAAGAGGACCATCAGGCTCGAGAGGCGCCGGATCGTCTCTTCGGAGACGATCCCCGGACGAACGACACGGACTGAATTGGCTTCAATGGCGACGGCCGTGGCGGCCTGGGCATAGCGGGTGCGGCCATCGTCGAGGACGAGCGAGAGATTCGGGGCCGGGCAGGCGAGGAGGTCCTCGGCCGACACCGGGG
>CAJAYZ010000755.1 GCA_903949225.1 uncultured Planctomycetaceae bacterium | reverse complement strand
CGGCTCTCGGGGCACGGGCGACCCCTCGCTGGCGAGCTGATGGGGAGAGAGGGGGCGGGAAGTCGGTTTTTTGGGTACCCGAAGGCGTCAATCTAACTCGTAAGAGGGGTGTTTGGCAGAAAGTTGTGTGGACGATTCATGTTGAGACGACTATCATGACGACATGATGAAGGTGAAGCCCTCCACAAGCCGCCGCGCCGGGGACAGGGAAGCCGCGCAGCCGCGGCTTTTCGATTCCCTCGAGCAAGAGGCCTACCTCAACCTCTGGCGCACCTACGATCGCCTCAAGGCGCTCGAGGAAGGGGTGTTTGCCGAGTTCGACCTTTCGGCCCAGCAGTACAACGCTCTCCGCCTCCTCCGCGATGCGGCCCCGGAAGCGCTCCCCACGCTCGTCCTCGCGGCCCGACTCGTCTCGCGGGCCCCTGACATCACGCGCTTGGTCGACCGGCTCGAAGCCAGGTCGCTCGTCCGCCGTGAGCGCCTCGCCCACAACCGGCGCGTCGTGCGGATCGCAATCACCGCCGAGGGAGACGCTCTCCTCGAACAGATGGCCGAGCGGGTCGTCGACTGTGGCACGCAGCAACTCGGCCACCTTTCCGCCGCAGAGTTGGGAACGCTCATCGAACTTCTCAAAGCCGCCCGCCGGCCGCACGAAGCGGCCGACGCGGTGGCCGCGACCACCGAATCACCCAGCCAGTAGCAGCCGACGTCTTTTTCCGGTCTAAGGTTCTCCGTCCAAGCAATTCCAGGAGTCGACCGATGGTCTCCCTCAACGGCAATCAGGTCACGACCCGCCCCCACGTCGTCGTCATCGGTGGTGGCCCCGCCGGCGCCACGACGTCGACGCTTCTTGCCAAGCAGGGGCACCGGGTGACGCTCTATGAGCGCGAGACCTTCCCCCGCTACCACATCGGAGAGTCGCTCATCCCGGAGACGTTTTGGGTGCTTGAGCGGCTTGGCGTCCTGCCGCACCTCCGGGAGAGCCGATTCGTCCGCAAGGAGAGCGTCCAGTTCGTCACCGGCACCGGCAAGCTCTCCGAGCCGTTCTACTTCCCGGATAACAAGCCCCATGAGTCGTCGCGCACCTGGCAGGTGCTGCGGAGCGAGTTCGACTTGATGATGCTCGACAACGCCCGCGCCTCCGGTGTCGAAGTTCACGAGGGGGCCCGCGTCCTCGAAGTCGTCTTCGACGGCAGCCGAGCGGTGGGGGTGAATCTCGCCGAGGGCGAGGGGAAGCGATTCGTGGCGGCCGATGTCGTCGTCGATGCGGCTGGTCAGGGGGGGCTGATCCAGGATCGGCTCGGCCTGCGACAGTGGGATCCTGACCTCAAAAAGGCAGCGCTTTGGACCTACTGGAAGGGGGCGAAGCGCGACGCCGGCCGGGACGAGGGAGCGACGCTCGTCATGCAACTCGACAACAAGCTCGGCTGGTTCTGGTACATCCCGCTCCAGGACGACGTCGTCAGCGTTGGCGTCGTGGGCCCCTTCGACTATCTCTTCAAGAACCGCGAATCGAAGGACCCGGAGGCGATCTATGCCGAGGAAGTGGCCCGCTGTCCCGGCGTGATCCCGCGAATTGCCGCCGCCGAACGCGTCGCCCCTTACCGCGTCGCAAAGGAATACTCCTACCGCTCCCGGGAGGTGGCCGGCGACGGCTGGGTGCTCGTTGGCGATGCCTACGGCTTCCTCGACCCGCTCTATTCCTCCGGGATCCTCCTCGCTCTCCAGTCTGGAGCCCTCGCCGCCG
>CAJAYZ010000754.1 GCA_903949225.1 uncultured Planctomycetaceae bacterium | reverse complement strand
GAGGATCGCTCTTTCCCCGCTCTCACAGCGGTCGATCGAGACATGCTCGACGTGCGGAATCGGCCCGTCGGGACCGGCGCCATGGGCCCGCGGCGCCCAGAAGTCGAGGCCGTTGACGCTGCCGTGCGTGAACCAGAGCGATTCGTGGTGGGGATGATCCTCGGGCTCCCCCGCCACTCCCTTCTCGATCGGCCACGATCGCGTCAGGGGAACGCCCCCCGGAGCGCGGAGCGGATAGAGGATCGGTTTGTCGTGGCCGGTGAAGCGGTAGCTCGTGAACTCCTCACCATCGACCGTTACGGTCACGCGGTCGTCGTGCTGGCCGAGGACGACCTTGGCCGACGCCACAGGCTCGGCCGTCGCCAGCCGCATTGAGGACTGGAGCGTTGTGAACTGGAGCGTTGAGAGCAGGATCGACGCGACGAAGACCGCGGTGCGGAGGCTCATGCCCGCCCCGCCTTGCCGGGATCGGAGCCGGTCGCCTGGAGAACGAGGACACGGAGTTGGTGCTGGGCCTCGTCGAGAAGCCGGCGGTCGTCCCGGTCGATGTTTCCCTTCGTCTTCTCCTCGAGCATCGCGAGCATGCCGACGAAGTGTTTGGCCGTGGCGAGATTCGTCACCGACTGCTTCGTGATCGGATTCGGAATCCGCCCCAGGGCCATCAGCGCCTGGGTGAAGAGGGTGTGGACGAGGAACTCGAACGTCGCCGGCGGCGCGCCCCCTGGCCCCTCGGACAGATCCTCTTCATCCTCGTGGGACGACCGTGCATCGTCGGACATCGGAACCTCCTCGGGGAAGAAACGGGCAAGAATTAAGGGAAGGCAGCCTGACACTCAGCTATTGCCGGTCGCCCAGGCACTACCGGCATGCCGCTCCACCGCGGCAGCGATCAGGCCGGAGAAGAGTGGATGGGCAGCAGTCGGCTTGCTCTTGAACTCGGGGTGGAATTGCACCGCGACAAACCACGGATGGTCGACGAGCTCGACGATCTCCACCAGCGAGCCGTCGGGGCTCGTCCCGGCGATCGCCAGGCCGGCCTCCTCGAGTTGGCGGCGGTAGCGTTCGTTGAACTCGTAACGGTGGCGGTGGCGCTCGCTGATCCGGGTCGTGCCGTACGCCGCCGCCGACTTCGATCCCTCGGCGAGGACGGCCGTCTGGGCGCCGAGCCGCATCGTTCCCCCCTTCGCTTCCACCCCCTGCTGCTCATCCATGAGGCAGATCACGGGATGGGGCGTGTTGCGGGCAAACTCGGTGGAGTGGGCGTCGGCCAGCCCGGCGAGATTCCGCGCCGCGTCGATGACGGCGCACTGCATCCCCAAACAGATCCCGAGAAAGGGGAGCTTCCGCGCCCGGGCAAAACCGATCGCCTCCACCTTCCCTTCGATCCCCCGCTCGCCGAAGCCACCGGGGACGACGAGCCCGTCAAACCCGGCCAGAAGCCGCTCGGCCCCCTCGCGTTCGATGTCCTCACTGTTGATCGCCTGGACGCGCACCTGCGTGTGGCGGGCGATGCCACCGTGGTCGAGGGCCTCATAGATGCTCTTGTAGGCGTCGCGATGCTCGGCGTACTTCCCCACAAGCGCGATCGACACCTCATGCTCCGGATTGCGGAGCCGGTGGAGGATCTCGTGCCAGGCATCGAGATCGGCCGGGGGGGCCTGGATCCCGAAGCGCCGCAGAACGAGGTCGTCGATGCGATTCGACTGGAGTGACAGCGGCACTTCGTAGATCGAAAAATCCTTGTCGCGCTCCTCGATCACCGCCTCGAGCGGGACATTACAAAACAGCGCGATCTTTTCCCGGTCGGAAACGTCGAGGCCGCGCTCGGTGCGGCAGACGAGGACGTCGGGCTGAATGCCGATCTGGCGGAGGATGCCGACGGAGTGCTGCGTCGGCTTCGTCTTCAGTTCGCCGGCGGCCTTCAGGTAGGGAACGAGCGTGAGGTGGATGAACATGCAGTTCTCCCGCCCGGCCGCCAGCGGGATCTGCCGGATCGCCTCGAGAAACGGGAGGCTCTCGATGTCGCCCACCGTGCCGCCGATCTCGGTGATCACGATGTCGGTGTCGGGGGAGCCCAGATCGAGCACCTTCTGCTTGATCTCGTTGGTGATGTGGGGGATCACCTGGACGGTCTTGCCGAGAAACTCCCCGCGCCGTTCCTTGTTGATCACCGAGAGATAGATCTGCCCGGTGGTGTAGTTGCACTCGCGCGTCAGCGGCGTCGAGGTGAAGCGCTCGTAGTGGCCGAGGTCGAGATCGGTCTCGCTGCCGTCGTCGAGGACATACACCTCGCCGTGCTGATAGGGGCTCATCGTCCCCGGATCGACATTGATGTACGGATCGAGCTTCTGCATCCTCACTCTGAGCCCGCGGGCCTCGAGGAGCATGCCGATCGACGCGCTCGTCAATCCCTTGCCGAGCGAACTGACGACCCCGCCGGTCACGAAGATGTGCCTGGTCACGCCTGCGAGCTCCTTCCCTTCCGCCCGGAATGTCGACCTTTGGCAAGGCGGTCCTCCGCCTCTTGCCGCAGGAATTGAACCAGCGGCGGGCGGCACGGTCAATCGACCGCCCTGCACGGCGCCAATCACGGGCCACCGTGCCCGTGACGGGGCCTTCAACCGGCTGCCGTCGGCCGGCAGTCCACGCTGGCCTCGATCCCTGGCCTCAGTCGCGAATCCGGGCGAGGATCTGCTGGACGGCGGTGGCGCCTCCGCACGACCAACGGCCTCAAGCGACTCAACAAGGAAATCAAGCTACGCACCCGCGTCGCCACGATCTTCCCCAACGAGGCCTCGCTCCTGCGACCTGCCTCCGCAGTCCTGTCCGAAATCAGTGATGACTGGGAAACTGAACGCGCCTATCTGACCATGGAAGCCAGATGACCCACCTCTGAAAGCCGCGATTTACAGAAAAGATGTTGCTTTATCCTCGGCGACCTACCCATGGAAGCCCAGTGATCCACCCCTGAACAACGCGATTTACAGAAGGAGTGTTGCTTTATAACGATGTCTCCGGCGGAGTAGGAAACACCCTCTGTACCTGCGTTATCAGCTTCCAATCCGGAGCCACACCATGCTCCTTCATCAAGGTCTCGTAGTCTGAAAATGCCCGATTGGTGTCGGCTGAGACTGATTCCCATACCGTGTCACACTCGAAGCACATGACACCCCGGCGATCGTCAAGGTTCTTGAAGACGACTTCCCAGACATCGCCATACTCTTTGCAACAAGGACACATTCGCATTGCAGCACCAATGGTTATTGAATTGGATAGGCACTGATGACCTTGCGAGTCCCATCTCTGATGATGATACGAATGCGAGTCTCACCATTTGCCCCGACTTGCCGCCCCATGTCAATTTCAAACACCCTGAGGTTACCTTCAAGAACGCCGCCGCCGCGCTTCCCAAATGCTTCATCAATCGTTTCGATTAGCTTCGTTCGATCGACAGTGAAGATTGTGTGATCTTGTTTGCCTGGTTTCGGCACAAGATGGCTGAGAACATGATTGACTCTGTTGCCCTCTTTAGAGGTCGAGTCATAGACCAGCCCACCGGGGGAAGTCCAAGACCTTGTGACCGGATCGAAAACAAGCTTTCCGGCGGCAATCGCGGCTTGGTCGACGCTGTTGTTGAAGGCCGGATCGAGTGACCCGTCCGGCCGTGTGGCTGGCAACTGGTCTGGCAAACCCACGGCGGGGATGTCAGCGCCCCGTGGTTGATCGACCGGGGGAGTGGCCGGCTTTGCTTCGGTCCGTCACAAATTCCGCCACCAGTCAAACAATCCGACGCTGGCGGTGGCGGCGTCCGGTTTTGGTGGCTGAGTTCCGTTATCCGCCACCTGGACAACCTGCGACCCCCCGTCATCGCCCGCCCACACGCCGGAGTGGAAGACAGGCGGGCCGTCGCTCTCGGGGTTGTAGACCAATGGCGTGATCCGGCCGCCGCCCGAGCCGCCG
>CAJAYZ010000753.1 GCA_903949225.1 uncultured Planctomycetaceae bacterium | reverse complement strand
GGCACGAACCAATCGTGGTTCAGAAACGTGAACAGGAACACGACCGTGCCGAGCATCACGAAGCCGAGAATCTCTTTGAGCGTCTCCATCCACATTCCGGGCTTGGGAAGAAACTTCACGAGCCCGGGAATGAGGCCGACGAGGATGTAGGGGAGGGCCATGCCGGTGGCGATCGCCCCGAACACGCCGTACGTGACGTACGTCGGCTGCGCAAGGGTGAAGCCGAACACCGGCCCGAGGAACGGCCCGCTGCAGGGCGTGGCCAGCACCGTGCTCAACACCCCTTTTAGAAACGCCCCGAGCGGCCCCTCCTTCGACTGGAGGTGCCCCGCCTTCTCCCCGATGAAGCCGGGGATCGGCAACTCCCAGACGCCCAAGAAGGAGAGCGCGAAGGCGAACACGATCGCCGCCATCGTGATGTTGAAGGTGGACGACGTGAACTGCTCGCCCCAGGCGAGGTTGCGGCTCCCTAGGCCGATGTTCGCCGCCACGCTCGCCGTGGCCAGCGCGAAGAACACCGCATAGACGCCGGCGCAATACCAGAGATTGGTGCGGAAGACTTCGGCCCGCGCCTTCCCCGATTGCTGCGCGAACGACATCAGCTTCAGCCCGAGCACGGGAAGCACGCAGGGCATGAGATTGAGGATCAGCCCGCCGATGAGCCCGGAGAGGAGCGCCATCGGCAAGGAGAGCGTCGGCTTCGGCACTTCGGCGGGCGGAGGCTCGGCGGCAACCATCGATGGCCCGGCTAGCGATTGAGGCTGGGCCACGGAGGTTGGGAATTGGGTCCCCGTCGGGGGAGCGACAGCGGCCGCTGTCCCGGTCGACACGGCGGGAGCGGGGATTGTCTGCACTGGCACCGGCTTCTTCGCCGCTTCGGCATACTTCGCCGCCAGAAACTCGATCGCGCCCTCCGTGCCGTCGGCCCCCGGGGCCGCCCGAGGAGGAAGCAAGGCGGCGATGCGGACCGCTGTCGGCGGATCGCACGACGTTTCGGTGCACGTTTGGAAGCCGATCACGACGTCGGCAGCCGCTGCGGTCGAGTCGGGGATGAGCACCTCCAAGATCACCGGCCCATCGACCCCGTTGGCGGCGGCAAGCTCCGGCGAGTGGGAAGGAGTCGCCCCGAGGACGACCACTGTTGCTGCCCGGTCGGCCACCGACACCACCGTCGGCTTCCCCTGCCCGACATCGCTGTCGGCAGACCCGGCTGGGGCATAGAGGTGATAGCCGGCGTCGGGGGAGAGCCGAACGATGAGCGGCCACCAGGTCGACGTCGCACCCGCTCCATCCACGCCGCTTCGCGCCGCGCCAAACGCGGCCTCGACGCTCGAGTGGGCCCGGGGAGGAATGTGAGTGGCGATCACCGCCGTGGTGGCGCCGGGCAATGCCACGGCAGCGGAGAACGGATCGGTCGCCCCGGCAACGGGGGGCGGCGAAGGTGCCGTCGGGGGAGCCTTCGCCGTACCGGCGGGGAAGTCGGCGGCAAACGGGATCGACGCCGGGGGCGAGCAGGAGGTCTCGCGGCACATCTGGACGCTGACCGAGCCGGTGATTTGCGTCGCCTTCCCGTCGGGATTCGCGGCAAGCGGAGCCCGCCAGACGACCGTCCCCTCATGTTCCTCGACCTGGAGCCCGGCCCAGGCCGGCACGTCGGTGATCGTGCGGATGTGGGGGGGCTGGTCGGGCACGAACGCCGCCGCCGGCTGCCAGGGGGAGGTGGCGTCGACGGTGATCCGGGTGGCCTTCGGCCCGCCCGGCTTCTGGGTGACGGCATAGAGGTGCCAGCCCTCTTCGAGCGTCGCGGTGACGACGAGGGTCGCAGGCTTTTCAGCCGCTGCCGGCTCCACGGTGGCCGCGACGGTGATCGGGCTCCCCAAAGCAGCGTTCACGGCCCCGAGCGGATCGAAGGCGAGCGGGCTTTGGGCCATCCCGACCGGGCACGTCGCCGCGAGCATCGCGACGGCCCAAAGCGGGGCGAACTGGCCGAGGAACAGCAAAACCACCCGGCCGATCGGGGGCCTCGACCGCCCGCGGAGCCATCCTGGCAGACGCAGCATCGGCACATCGGTCCTTTTGGGAAGGGTAGTCAGCGTCAACGCAGGCAAACCTTCGGGCAAACCTTGTCGATTGTACAAGCTCCGTTTTCCGGGGGTCAATGGAGCCCACCGCTCCCTCCATCGGTCTTTTCCCCGGAAAAAGCGAGGTTTTTCAGGAGCGCATCGACCCTCTCGAGCACCAGGCTCGGGTCGGGGAAATCGCGATTTTCATCGAGAACCCAGCGAAACCAGTGGTGCAGGCCCCCGACCACCCCCGCCAGATGGAGGAGGTCGATGAGGGCCAGTTCTTCCCGGGAAAGGGGCCGAATCGCCCGGTAGGCCTCGAGCGCCTCGCCCCACACGACACTCAAGGAAGCCGCCCCGACCGTCGCCGACCGGGGCCGCTCCCAGCTTCCCAGCAGTCGCGCCAGATCCGTGGCCGGGGTATCGATGCCGGCGGCGTGCCAATCGATCACCGCCGACACCTCTCCGCCGACAAAGAGCACGTGCGCCTGCCAAACGTCGCGGAGCACCGGTTGGAGGGGCACCGCCGGCGGCACCACGGCCGCCAGGCGGGAGAGGTACGAACGCCCCCCCGGTGCCCGGAGGATCGCCGCGGCGGCGCGGCGGCGATCAGCGACCGCCGCTTGGAGCGGCGAGAGGCTCCCCTTCGTCGGAGAGTCCCAACCGCGGGCGATGACGGCACGCAGGGCGTCGGCCCGCCGTGCCCAAGCCGGCGGAGGAGCGTGCCGGGGGCCCTCATCGCCTCCGGCCTCCCGAAGAGCGACATGAATCCGGGCGAGGGTCTCGAGCGCCGCGATGGCCTGACGGGGTGAGGGAGCCGCCACCGGCTGGCCGGGGCACCACTCCGTCAGCTCGAACCACCGCCCGTTGCCGTCGGTGGCGATCGTCGTGGTCTCGGCCCCGTCGGCCGCGGCGACCTCCAGGTTAGCAGGCACGGCCCCAACGCCCGCCCGCCGTGCCGCCGCCATCCACCGGTGGATCGCCTCGGCCCGCTCCCGCGGCCAGCCGTCGGCAAAGCCCTTGAGCACGAAACGCCTTGGCCCACGGCCTCGAGGGAGAGGCTCATCCGGCTCCACAAGCCACACCGGGCTGCCGCTCAAGCCAGCCGAGGGGATGGGACTGATCCGGCAGCGGGCCGTAGGGAACCAGCGGCGGACAATTGTCGGGGAAGGTTTGGCGTCATCAGGTTTGAGGAGCATACGTCTATTCTCCCCGAAACGCTCAATCTCATGCACCGGGTTTCGTCGAGTCCCCGCCACTTTCTTCACGCCCGCCGGGCCATCCATGGCTCCGGCGGGCTGTTTTTTGCGCGGGCGCCCGGCCCCCGTCCGGGCCGAGGACTCGGCCAAGCTAACGCATCTGGAGGAACTGCTCGACGAGGTGGTTGCCGGCGAGCATCGAGCGCTGCTCTTTTGCCGCAGCACCCAGAGGCACCAGATCCTCAAACGATTCATCTTCCTCCTCAGGATGGCCGGCAGCAGCGGCATCAATCTCACGAGCGCCGACACCGTGATCTTCGACGACCACGACTGGAACCCGGCCACCGACGCCCAGGCCATGGACCGGGCCTACCGCATCGGGCAGAAGAAGGTCGTCACCGTCTACCGGCTCGTCTCGAAGGGCACGATTGAGGAGCGGATTCTCGAACGCCAGCGTATGAAGCAGAGCCTGGCCGACGAGGTGATCGGGACGGACGCGGCAGGGTTTAAGGACCTGACGAAGGAGGAGTTGGTGGGGCTGCTCCAACTGGATTCAGGCGATCAGAACGGCCTGTAGCCGCGTCCGGCACAGCCGCCACGAGAAGCCGTCCCCCGGCCTAGCTTGGAAATCCTGATCCAGTCGGCATCAAGGTCTATGTCCCTCTGGGGAAGGAGACTTTCGCTGCCTTCAAGGCGATGGAAAAGGCACACACCGGAGCAGATCGTCGCGAATCTGCGTGACCCGGCGCGATGGTGAACGCCGGGACGGACCTGCCAGCAATGCTGCCGGCCCTGGAAATCACCGAGGCGAAGCTCGGCCTCTGGCGGTGTGGCTGCGGCCGAGTCGATGGAGTGTTCCGCCGAGCCCGTGGTGCGGATTGATCAGCCGCGGGAAACGGCCAGCGCCGCTCCCGGCGGCCCGAACGCCGTTCTGGGCCGACAGCCCACCGATTCGATGATCCGTGGGTCTGCGCTTCCCTCGGGCAGCGGCGTCTCCTTTCCAGACCGTGCGAACTTCGTTCCCGACGAGGAACCGCCTGCAACTCGGGCCTGATGCGTGCGGAAGGAGTGGAGCCGTACCGCCGTCGGATGGCCAGCGCTTGGGGGGCGGAAATCTTTATGCCAGTTGGAACGGGATTTCCAAGGCAGGCCAAGGGCGCGTCAAAAGTCACGGATCAGAAGTTGGAACCATCGCTTCGAATCGACAATTCGTATGTCGCTCTACTTCCGAGAGGACTTTAACGGCCTCGGTGCAGAATACGACCCTCGGGAGAATCCGTTGATCTCGAAAGAGAGAACTGCCATCCCAAGAGCCGGCATGAAAAGTAAATGTACGAATCAGCATCGGCTCGGTCATGAAGGATCCACAGCGAGCGCAAAATCTTGTGAAGCACCCGCCGCTCCCGGGAATGTCCACCATGATGGCTCCGGCAACCTCGACTCGGAAGTATCGCGGAGCGTCTCTCGGCGAGAGGGCGGTCTCCCTTGCGGCAATGACTCCGATAGGAAACTTCACCAAGGGGCCAATTCCGTTTTCTTCCCATGCGGCGATCACGCGTTCGGAAAAGATCTTCAGCGGATAAACTCCGCAACTAAGGCAATCCGGATAGTCCATTCCTCCTTCTATTGTCACGTCGAATGCACCTGCTGGATAGCTTGCGGAAGTACCACAGTCGGAACATGACCACTTAACCATTCGAGATCGCGAATGGATGGAAGCCGCCGTGGTCCAGTGGCGATCGAATGACGTGTTGTCGCTTACGGTGTAAACATTCATGCTGAATCCGTCTATTGAAAGCGAGGGTCGATGCGCTGCTGCTTCATGAACCTCAACACATCGTCGGTTGT
This sequence comes from uncultured Planctomycetaceae bacterium, assembly GCA_903949225.1. Classification (GTDB taxonomy): domain Bacteria; phylum Planctomycetota; class Planctomycetia; order Pirellulales; family UBA1268; genus QWOP01. Next base: position 1,008 of record CAJAYZ010000753.1, on the reverse strand, counting down.
GGCATTTGGGAAGCGTTCAATGAATTGCCGCCATTCGGATTCGAAAGTATTTGTCCAAGACTGGTGCGTGCCGGGGGGATTTCCCTCAACCCAACGACCAAAGCGAGGGTCGTTCACGTCCAGACCTCGCTGGGCGAACCAATCCCGAAACGTCCACGGCAAATCATGGTGTGCATTCGGGTTGACCATGTCGGCCGGATGCGAATCCATCGCTTGCCGAAGGCCGCGTCGATTGGTCGGAGGTGAGATCGCCGGCAATCTGCTCGGGGCGATGCCTGTCGCGCCTCCGGCCGCCACATCATCAGCGCCTTTGGCCGCGGTCGTGCCGGCATTCTTCGCCCCTGCGGCGGCATCGTCAACCACGCCGGGCTTTGCCTTCGGCCTTGCCCCGAGGAGGATCGCGAGGATCGGGTCTGGAATCCCCGCCAGACGCCCCCCGGTGGCATCGTCTGCAGCCTCACGCGCTCTGTTCGTAACGGCGTCTTCGACCAAGTCGGCCGCTACGGCGCCTGAGGCGACAAGGACGCCCTTCCCGCGGCTCAAGGCGATCCCGCCAGGTATCATCGCCGCGGCTGAGTCGATGTATTGCTCCGACGGCGGCTCAACCGGCTCCATGTAGCTCGAGCCGTCGGCAAAGGTGTAGACGATCACCCGCCCGTTCGAATCGGCAGATCGACTGGAGACTGGCGGTCCGTGGTCGTAGATCATCTTCGCCAAGCCCGTCAGTCCCCTTGCGGCTTCGACATCGCCTGGCCGGATCACGGGGACGTCGTCGCCCCAGCCCGGCTCACCCATGCTCGTGAACTGGGACCACCCGGTATTACGCGGCAGCCGCAGGGGGCTCGGATTGCCCCGGGGCTCGCCGTCTGGTGCCCCGTCGTCGTGCGCGTTTCCACTTTCCGAAGTGGGCACAACCTGCGACCCCCCTTCATCAATGGGTTCGTCGCCGAGGAACCACCCCCGAATTCCCCACCAAGCTCTTGCCCGCGATTTGTCGTCGCTCTGGCT
>CAJAYZ010000752.1 GCA_903949225.1 uncultured Planctomycetaceae bacterium | reverse complement strand
TCTTCCGATCTGGCCGGGCTGCTCTGATTCCCTGGCTGCTGACGCAACGCTCTGGACGGAGGAGCATTCGGTCTTGCACAATGGGGCAGCCCCGAGGGCTTTTGATTTCCGACCGCGCGACTGCACCCACCCCCCAGATCACCCGGAACTCGTCCGTGGGACGGAGCCCAAGAGTGGTTCTGCCCTCTGTCTCCCGGGTTTGATTCCCACCTCATTCCCACCCGAGGCCTTCTCGCCTCCTCACGCCATCCCCCTCTTTCTGCCGATCCACGCCGGTCGGCGGCACATCTGGCTCCATTCCGCCCTGACAATCGGAGTGTCTGGTGTGCCGTCGGCCGTCGTTCTTTTGCACCCTGGGTTTTCTCCGGGGCGCGAGAGACTCAAGGGTCCGGAACCACGCCGCGTGCAGCGCCCTGGGGGGCGTTGATCGGCTGGGATGATCGGCTTCGAAGGAGCAGACAGCATGGCACGGAGCGTGGTTCTCGCAGGCACCGGACGGTGCGACGGGTGCCGATTACCGCCCCGCTGGTGTGTGTGCGGGGCGCTGCCATCGGTCGTCACTGGCGCAGCCGTCGACATCCTCATCCATCGGCGTGAGCAGTGGCGACCGTCGAGCACTGGGGCGCTGCTGGCGCGGGCGATCTGTGGTGCCCGGCTCCACATCCACCGCCCCGATCCGTGCAGCCGGGAATCCCCCGCTCTTCCGCCGGCGCTCCTCCGCCCTGGCCACGAATGCTGGGTGCTCCATCCGCAGGGGGAACCGGTCGGCGTCGAGATGCCGCTCACCTCGCGCCCCCTGCCGATGCAGGTGGTGCTCCTCGATGGCAACTGGCGCGAGGCGGGTGAGATGCTCCGCCTCGTCAACGCGGCGGCGGGGACGGCCGCTCGGGAGGGGACGGCGCCGATCCGCGTCGTCCGCCTGGCGGGGATCGCGCCAGGGCGATTCTGGATCCGCGAGGCCCCCGCGCCGGGGCAGCTGTCAACTGCCGAGGCCTGTGGGGCGATCCTTGGGGTGCTCGGGGAGACTGCCGCCGCCGAGCGACTCCGTCTCCACTTCGAGCTCCATGTCTGGGCGACGCTCCGGGCTCGCGGCAAGGTCGCCCGAGCGGAGGCCTACCTGGCCGAATCCCCTCTGACCGCGGCGATCCCCGCGATCCTTGCGGCGCTCGAGGCCCGCCGGCCGGGATAACGGAGGCGCCGGCTGGGAAAGTGGGGTTGCTGTCGTGCCGGCGACTCCCCTACCTCTCTCCTCGCCATACCCGCACTTCCGCCAAGGACCACGCCGATGCAACGCCCGAATCTCTTCTCGATCGTGGCTTCGGTCGGCATCGCCGCCGGGATGCTTGCCGCCGGAGCGGTCTGGGCTAGGCCGACCGTGGCGGCTCCCCCGGTGCAGCAGGGGGCCGGCGACAGAATCGTCGGTGACTGGCGGCCGACAGACCAAGACGTGACAGTGCGGATCTTCGCCAACAACGGCCAGTATCTCGGCGCGATCGTCCAGGCGCCCGATCAGCAGATGATCAACCGCGAACTGATCCGCGGCCTCGTCTACGATCCGGCGATGGGCACCTGGCACGGCGAGGTCTTCGCCCTCAAGCAGGGGAAGTTCATGCCGATGACGGTCCGCATGACCCCGGCCGGGCTCGACATGGTCGCCGGGAGTGGCGTCTTCTCGAAGACGATCAACTGGGTTCGAGTCCAGTAGCGGAGCGGACACGGCGTCAAAACTGGTATTCAAATCCCAGATTCAACCCCTGCCCCCAGAAGTCGGTCGTGCGGAGGTTGTAGGCGGGAGCCGCCGCGCCAGAGAGCGTGCCGGGGGGGAACTGCGTCGGGTTGACCGACGGATCGACCTGCGCGGCGGCGCGGGCCACCTGCGACCACCACAGGAACGTGTACCCGACCGACAGACGGCACTGCGACCAGATCGCCCAATCAACCGTGGCACCGAGCTCGCCGACGGCAGCGAACGACGACGAGCCGTAGTTACCGATGTTTGTCGGCTGGGAGAGGACGCTGCCGGCAGTCGACGTAGCCGTCGGAATGCCGCCGGCTGACGGGGTGACGGTCGTCGTCGTCATTCCGCCGATGTCGGTGTCGTAGAAGCTCCCACCGAGGGCCATCTTGCCGAGGAGCTGGAAGCCCCAGCGGTCGTACCACCACTTCTCGATCAGCCCCAACTCGCCGCCGTGAAACTGCGTCCGGGCACTGAACAGATCGGTGGCCAGGATCGAGGTCGATGGGAAGCCGCCGGGGCTCCCGGTCGAGACGGTCGACTGGTCGATGACCGAGAGGTTGTCGTTGAGCTGGAGGAAGCGGTAGCCGCCGACAAGCCAGCGGCGGTGGAGGAGATCGCAGCTCAGCGACCGCCGGTAGAGGAGATCGAACCCCTGCCATGAGGTGTCCTGCGTCGCCGTGATCGCGCGGGAAAGGAGGGCGGGGTCGGCCGGAAGCGTGTTCGGTGGCGGGAGGAGTACCGAGGCCTGCTGGCCGGTCGTGGCATCGACGTAGGGCCGAGCGAGGAGCACCGCTCCGCCCTGATTGGTGAAGGTGCCGGTCGACGTGGCGTCGGCGAGTTGGAAGTACTGCGCGTCGATCCCGTCATGCTGCGTCGGATCGAGCCAGTAGCCGACGGTGATCCGTCCGCCCGGTCGGAACGTGCCGGGGGCCCAGTCGTTGCCAGAGAGGATCGTCGTGCCGGGCTGGCCGACGACGCCCGCCTGGGCGGCCGGCGTGCCTGCGGGGCTCGACGTGACGAGCGCCGGCAGCGAGTTTCCGGAGGTTGACCAGAAGAGCAGCTCCGGCGCCAGCCACAGCCTTCCCATGTAGTTCATGCGGAACATGCGCGTGTGGTCGCGCGAACACCAACAGCGACGGCCCGACTTGTGGTAGGCGTATTCGCCAGGGCCCATCCAGGCGGGGTCGAGGAGATTGCGGTCGCAGGGGGAGGCGGGAAAAGGTTCCTGAAACCAGGCGAGGAGGCCGTCGGGATCCTCGGCATGCTCTGGGGCCCGGTTCGGGTCGAGTCCGCCCGGCACCTGCTGGAGGTCGTCAACGCGGCGGGGGAAGGCCGGGAGAACCGACGGTCCGTCGCCAATCGATTCGGGATACCCCAGCGGATCGCGAGCCTCTGGCTGCCGCTCCGGTGCGGCTCCCTGGTCGGTGAGCCGTTCGCGGGCCGGCGTTGCCGGGGCTGATGATGCCGGCGTCGGTGTGGCGGCGGGCTGGGCCGCCGGGGCAGGAAACGCGAGCAATGCCAGGGCCGTGGAGGCGAGCAGGCACCGGAGAGACCGGGTGTTTCGAGGGCGGCTGGCTTGGCTCATATCGCCTCGGATTCCACCGGCGATCCACCGGGCAGCACGTTGGATGACGTGACGAACTTGGACCAGTTGGGCTCAGTTGGGCCCAGTTGGCACGCTTGGGCCAGGGGGGGCACGAAGCTCCCTGGGAAAAGGTATCGGTCGAGTTGTCCCTGCCGCCTGAGCGAACTTTCCAGCCCGGTCGGCAAAATCGACGCAGGTTGAGCAGTCGGCAGAACCGCTCAAGTCGGATGATCGGCCGGGTCGATAATTTCCCTGATGCCCCGGGGAGCGGTTCGTTTGCCCCCGGATACCGTTGACGGCCGCGAACCAGGGGGGCCTGGATCCACCGGTCATGGCGAACCGCCAAGCACACCGCTTCGTTCCCCGCCTCTGTCTCGCTGTGGCGATCCTCGCCGGCGGGGCCGCAGGCTGCACGCGCGGCCGCTATTACACGCAGGCGGACCGGGAAGTGAGCACGCTCCTGGCGGAGAAGTCGTGCGATCCGCGCTGGGCGGTGCCAGTCAATTACAACGTCCGGCAGGACGAGCGAAGCCGGTTCTATGACGTCTACAACCAGATCTTCCCGCCGATGCCCCCGGACGATCCGACGTCGCACCGCTACATGCACTGTGTCGACGGGAAGAAGGGCTGGCAGCAGTGGCACAACAACGGTGACCGGACGACGCTCGACAACCCCGAGTGGCGGGCGCGGATCGCCGAAGTGGTCGAGATCACCGACGGCGGGGCGATCAAGCTGACGCTCGAATCGGCGATCCGCCTGGCCTATCTCAACTCACTCGATTGGCAGGATCAACTCGAGACGCTCTACCTCTCGGCCCTCGACGTGAGCACGGAGCGGTTCCGGTTCGATGTTCAACTGTTCGGCGGCAACGACACCGCCTACGCCAACCGCGGGCCACTCAATGCCGCCGGCGCCTCGACGACGTGGGCGACGGCCACGAACCTCCGAGCGCGCCGATACTTCGCCAGCGCCGGCACGATGGTCGTCGGTGTCGTCAATTCGATCATGTGGCAGTTTGCCGGGCCTGACAAATACACCAACGTGTCGCTGGTGAACTTCAACTTCGTCCAGCCTGTCCTCCAACGCGCCGGCCGGTCGATCGCGCTGGAGCCTTTGACGATCGTCGAGCGGGCGCTCCTGGCGAACCTCCGCACGCTCCAGTTCTACCGTCAGGGCTTCTTCCTCCAGGTGGCCTTCGGTGCCGGCACGCCGCAGCAACTCCAACGCCGGGGCGGCTTCTTCGGCGGCACCGGCTTCACCGGGTTCACCGGCACGGGCGTCGGTGGCTTTGGAAACATCGGCGGCGTGTTCTTCGGTGGCAACGGCGTCGGCCTCCAGGTCGGCGGTGGTGGCACCGGCGGTGCAGGCTTCGCCGGCGGTGGTGCCGGCAACGTCGGCGGATTCTTCGGCCTCCTCCAGACCCGGCAGCAGATTCGCAACGCCGAGCAGAATCTCTTCGCCCAGGAACGGGCCCTCGCCCTCCTCGATGCCAACCTCGAAGCGGGCCTCGTCGGCCTCGATCAGGTCGATCAGCTCCGTCAGAGCGTCGAGACCGGCCGGGCGGGGCTACTCCAGGCGAAGACGTCGCTCACCAACCAGATCGAGGCCTACAAGGTCAACGTCCTCTGTCTTCCCTCCGACACGGCAGTGGCCCTCGACGAGACGTTCATCAAGCCGTTCCAGTTCATCAGCCCCGAGCTCCAGAAGCTCCAAAACGACTTCGGCCAGTTCCTCGCCACCTGGTCGTTCGGCGATGAGGAGAATCTCAAAGAGATCGATGACCCGCGCGTCGACGAGGCGCTCCGCGACGCCGAGGAGATCAAGGCTCCGGCTGCGAAGGGCGACGCGGCCGACGAGGAGGATCCCGGCGACCGGACCACCGCGGCAGGCGACGAACCGGCCGAGGATGCCGTCGCGAAGGACAATCCCGAGAAGGAAGACGACGGCGCCGGGAAGAAGGAATCCGTGAAAGCCGATGCCGAGACTGAGGCGGAGGAGGACGAACTCGACGAGAAGCTCGTCGCCGAGAGCGTAGCCCGGCTCGCCGACCTCCGGAAGCGGGTCGAGGAGCAGTCGAAGGCGGTGGGCGCCGACCTGGCGCTAGCGCGGACGAATGCCGCCGGCAGGCTCGCGGGGATGCGGCCCAACGAGCGCGACACGTTCGTCCGGGAGATGAAGCTCCTCGACGACGATCTCGACAAGCTCGTCGAACGGGCCCGGCGGGCGGAAGCGGAGATGGAACGGCTCCGCGACCAGATCACGCCGGAAAACCTCCGTGAGACCTCCGACAAGTTCGTCAAGCTCGTCAGCGACGTTTCCGGGGCGGTCGACGAGATGTCGCTCATTCAGGCGCGGGCCCGCATCGAGGCGGTGACGATGGACGTCGAGCCGCTCGATCCCGACGTCGCCTTCGAGATCGCCCGCGCCAACCGTCTCGATTGGATGAACAACCGGGCGGCGCTGGTCGATCAGTGGCGTCTCATTCAGTTCAACGCCATGTCGCTCCTCGCCGGGCTCGACGTCGTCGTTGATGGCGGCTTGAACACCGTCGGTAACAATCCGGCGAAGTTCCAGACGCCGACCGGCTCGATGTCGGCGGGGGTCCAGTTCGATGCCCCGTTCACCCGGCTCACCGAGCGCAACAACTTCCGCCAGGCGATCCTCGACTACCAGCAGGTTCGGCGGCAGCAGATCCAGTACGAGGATCGGATCAAGCTGGCGCTACGGCAGTCGCTCCGGCAGCTCGATCTCGACAAGCGCAACCTCGAGACCCAGCGCCGCGCTCTGATCATCGCCATCCGCCGCGTCGATCAGACACGGCTCGCGCTCAGCCAGCCGGCGCCCCCGCTGCCGGCCCCGGGCCCGACCGGCATCGTCGATGTCACCGCCGGGCAGCTCGGCCCCACCGCGACGCTCAATCTGATCTTCGCCTACAACGACTTGCGGAGCACCCAGGACGCCTTCACGAGCATCTGGATCAACTACTTCGCCACCCGGGCCTCGCTCTCCCAGCAACTCGGCGTCATGCAGCTGACCGATGACGGGATGTGGGTCGACGCCCCGTTTGCCTGCGCTGAACGGGCCTCGGAGGACGAGCTTCCCCTCCCTCCGGCGGTGCCGGAGGAGTGGCTCAAGCATCTCGAGGAGATGGACGCCCCGCAGGCGGTTCCGGCCAAGGAGATGGTTCGTGGAGTCAAGGCACCCGGCTCGGCCGGGACACTCCCCTCTCCCCCAGCTCCCCGTCCCAACGTCGAGGCTGAGCCGATCCCGTCCCCGCCCGGCGACGAGGCAACGGAGTCAGAGGATCCCGCACCGGCCTCTGCCACAGCCCCCGGAGCCTTGAGAATCCCCGGGGGTGCCGGAGCCAAGGCGAGTTCGGCGGCGGCCCGGATTGCCAACGGATGGCGGGCACGGAAGGCCGAGTCGGCGCCAAAGCGGATAGACTGATGTCAGATCCCGGCCAGACGGGCGTCGGATGGATAGTAGGAACGGACCCGAGGAGGGGTGGCATGACGATGAGCACCGGCAAGCAGGATCGTGCTACGACCCCAGCGGCCCCCTCGAGCGGCGCCGATCTCAGCGCCATTGCCGGGATCCTCGGCGATCCAATCGCCGACAACGTCGCCCCGGAGGCCCCCCGCCGCGGCTGGCGGATCCCTTGGCGGACGATGATCTTGCTGGGCGTCCTTGGCGGCGGTGCTGCGGGCGCCCCGTGGGTGCTCGCCCACATCGGCAGGGGGAGCAATGCCAATCCCCTCGCCGCCCTCCCGGCGCACACCGTCGAGCATGGCGACCTGACGATCTCGGTCACCGAGGACGGCAGCATGGTGAGCGACGAGAACGTCGACGTCGTCTGTGGCGTCGCCGGCGGCGCCACGATCATCTGGCTGATCGACGACGGGTCGCGGGTCACCGAGGGGACGGAGCTGGTCCGCCTCGACAGCTCGAAGCTCTCCGAGGATGTCTCGGCGCAGAAAATCGCCTTCGAGAAGGCCCGCGCCGCCAACATTCAGGCAGAGAAGGATTTCGCCGCCGCGAAGATCGCCGTCGAGGAGTACACCGAGGGGACGTACAAGAAGGAGCTGCGGAAGGCCGAGTCGGACGTTTCGGCCGCAAAGGAGCGGCTCCAGTCGACCCGCAACCAGCTTGAGCATGGCGAGCGGATGTTCCGCAAGGGCTACATCACCCCGCAGCAGCTCGACGCCCAGAAGGCGGCCGTGGAGCGGGCCGATCTCGATCTCGGCACCGCCGAGATTTCCCTCGACGTCCTCGAGCGGTTTGCCAAGCCGAAGATGATCACGGAGCTGACCAGCAAGCGGGATGCGATGGAGGCGAAGCGCGACAGCGAACGGGCATCGCTGGAGCTGGAGAAGGCGAAGCTCGATCGGCTCAGCGCGCAGCTCTCCAAGTGCACGCTGAAAGCCCCCAAGGACGGCCTCGTGATCTATGCCAACGAGCGCAACCGCCAGGCCGAGACGGAAATCAAGAACGGCGCGAAGGTGAACGAGGGGACGACGATCATTCGTCTTCCCAACCTCTCGCGGATGCGCGCCGACGTCGAGGTCCACGAGGCGAAGGTCGACAAGATCCGCACCGGCATGGCGGCTCGCGTCAGGCTGCAGGGGCGCGAGTTCGAGGGGACGGTGACCTCCGTTGCCAACCGGCCGCAGTCGAATTGGATGTCAACGGCGAAGAAGTATGTCGTCCAGGTGCGGATCGACGGCGAGCCGCAGGAGGTGCGGCCGGGCGTGACCGCCGAAGTGGAGATCATCGTCGCCGACCTCAAGGACGTGATCGCCGTCCCGGTAGCGGCCGTGATGGAGAAGCGCGGCCAGTATTTCTGCGCCGTCCGCAAGGGGGAGGCGATCGAGCGGCGCGCCGTCACGCTTGGCCTCGGCAACGACAAGCTCGTCAACATCACCGAGGGGCTCGAGGATGGCGACGCCCTGATCCTCAATCCCCGCAAGGCGCTCGGCGAGGATGCGGTGGAGGAGACCGGCCCCGGTGATGGCAAGCGTGGTCCCAAGGGGCCGGGCGGGCCTCCGGGGGCTGGTGGCCAGGGGGGGCCCGGAGTCGCGGCCGGCGGAGCGCCAGGGCGTGGCCCGGGTGCGCCTGCTGGAGCGGCCGGTGGGCCCGGTGGAGCCCCAGGTGCTGCCGCGGCGGCTTCGGGCGGCCCTGGTGCGGCAGCAGGGGAGGCTGGTGCAGGTCCGACCGGCAAGGGGGAGCGGCCGGCGGCGCCCGGCGGAGCGCCGAAGCAGCCGTAACGAGCCGGTTTTCAGGGATGGAGTCGAGAGACCTGTCGGCCTGCCGAATGTGCGGGGGATGATTTCCTCCGGGGAAGAGACCTTTGAAGTTCCTCCAGCAACTCCGCCTCGGCTTCCGCAGCCTCCTGCTGCACAAGCTCCGTTCGGCGCTGGCTGTGCTTGGCATCCTCATCGGGGTCACAGCCGTGATCTGGCTCGTGGCGATGGGGGAAGGGGTGAGCTATCAGGCCCAGCAGCAGATCAAGGATCTCGGGGCCACGAGCATCATCGTTCGCAGCATCAAGCCAGCGGAGGAGTCGAGCCGCAGCGACAGCAATGCCCGGATGGGCATCTCCTACGGCCTCCTCCGTGAGGACTTCGAGCGAATCGTCACGAACGTGCCGACGATCGGCCGGGCCGTGCCGATGCGCGAGATCAGCCGTGAGGTGCGCCACCGCGAGCAGTTCATCGACGGGATGGTGATCGCCTGCACCCCCGATTACTTCGGGATGAATCGGCTCAAAATCGCTCGCGGCCGGGCGATTTCCGAGATCGACATGACGTCGTATGCCAACGTCGTCGTCCTCGCCCACGAGGCGGCCGTGAAGCTGTTTCCGATCGAGGATCCGCTCGGGCGGGCCGTCCAGATCGGTCAGGAGTTCTACGTCATCATCGGGGTCGCCGCGGAACGCTCCGCGGCGGCGGCGATCGGTGGGAGCCTCGATGCCCGGCAATACGACCGTGACGTCTACATCCCCCTCACCACCTTCCGGGCCCGGATCGGCGATCGTGTCTTCACCTCGCGTGCCGGCTCGTTCCAATTAGAGACCGTCGAACTGACGCAGATCACGGCCGTCGTCGACGACATGAAGGAGGTCGACTCCACGGCCGACATCATTCGCATTCTTCTCCAGCGCTACCACAAGGTGGTCGATTACGCCATCGTCGTGCCGAAGGAACTCCTCGAGCAGGCGGAGACGATGCGGGCGATGTTCAACGTCCTCCTCCTCCTCATCGCGGGGATCTCGCTCCTCGTCGGCGGCATCGGGATCATGAACATCATGCTTGCGACCGTCACCGAGCGCACCCGGGAAATCGGCATCCGCCGCGCCCTGGGGGCGACGAAGGGGGAGATCGTCCAGCAGTTCCTCTGGGAGACGGTCGTTCTCTCCGGCACCGGCGGCCTCCTCGGCGTGCTGTTCGGCTTCCTCTGCGGGCCGACCGTCAATGCCGTGCGCTTCGGCGTGCGGGCTTCGCTCCCGGAGGTCTGGGCCGCGCTCCCGCCAAACATTCGCAACCTCGAGCCGCGTCTCGCCCCCTGGTCGATCATCGCCGCCTTCGCGATCTCCGTCGGCGTGGGGATCGTGTTCGGGATCTACCCCGCCCGCCGGGCGGCGAACATGGATCCGATCGAGGCACTGCGTCACGAGTGAGGTCCGGATGCCCCCGAAGCAAGCCCTGACGCCGAATGCCGGCCCGCCCCCCCGCGATGTCGTGGCCGCAATCCGCAGCGTGTCGAAGGTCTATTCCCTCGGCGGCCATGAGGTGAAGGCGCTCGACAACGTCTCGATCGAGTTCCGGCAGGGGGATTACGTCGCGATCATGGGATCGAGCGGCTCCGGCAAGAGCACACTTCTCAACGTCCTCGGCTGCCTCGATCGGCCAACCACCGGCCAGTACTACCTCGCCGGCCAGGACGTGGCGGTGATGGATGACGAGACACTGTCGCGGATCCGCGGCCGCTACCTCGGATTCATCTTCCAGTCGTACAACCTCATCCAGCAGTTGAGCGTGGTGGAGAACATCGAAGTTCCCCTCTCCTATCAGAGGCCGCCGATGCCCGGGGGGCGGGAGAGGTGCCTCAAGCTCGCCGAGCTCGTCGGGCTCTCGAAGCGCCTCGGCCACCGCCCCACGGAGCTTTCCGGCGGCCAGCAGCAGCGCGTCGCCATCGCCCGGGCGCTGGTCAACAATCCGCACGTCATCCTCGCCGACGAGCCGACTGGCAACCTCGACACGGCGACCAGCCACGAAATCATGGATCTTCTCGACGCCCTTAACAAAGCGGGGCGGACGATCGTGATGGTGACCCACGAAAACGACATCGCCGAGCGCGCCCGCCGGATCGTTCGGCTCCGCGACGGGCGCATCGAGTCGATCGCGGAGGTCCGCCGCGAGGCGCTCCCGGCGGGAGGCTGAGAAGGGCTACCGCTTGGTGCGGCGTCGGGCCGAGCGGATCAGGCAGCCGACCGGTGCGGTTTCGGTGGTCTCCGGGAGCCTTCCGGCGAGCACCGCCGCGACCGCCTCCTCGACGTACCGCGTCCCGACGGCCGAGCCGTCGGGGGAGTCGTCGAACGCCCCCATGTAGGCGATCCGCCGCTGCGCATCGAGGACGAAGCACTCCGGCGTCCGTGCGGCTCCGAACGACATCGCCACCTCTTGCGACGGATCTCGGAGGTAGGGGAAGTGGAAGTTTTTCTCCCGGGCCCGGGTCTCCATCGCTTCGAGGGAGTCTTCGTCGATCTGGTTGGCATTGATCGCGACAACAGCCACTTTGGCACCGGCGGCGGCGTAGTGCGTGGCCAGGTTGTCGATTCGGTCCTCGTGATCGACCGCGTACGGACAGCCGTTGCAGGTGAAGATGACGACGACAGCGTCGCGGTCGGCAAGCTCCTCCCAGCCATGCTCGCGGCCATCGGTGCCGATGAGGCCGTCCCAGGCGGCGACCACCTCACCGATCGTGCGGTCGGGATTGAAAGTGCCGGCCTCGGCGCAGGGGCCGCTCACGAGAGTGAGCCAGGTGAGCGAATGGACCACGAGGGCCAGACGGTTGACAGCGGGCTGGATCGGCATCGGAAGTTCCCGGAGCGACGGAGCCGGCGCCCCCCAGGGAGCCGTCGTGGGCTCGAGGGGGGGCGTTGGATGTGCTCGAAGGATACCGGCTCAGATCCAGGTGCCGGAAGCAGCGAACTCCTCCGACGGCTCGCAGTCCCAATGGGCCCGCTGGATCGGGGTGGGGAGCTTCACCAATCCCCCCTCGGTATCGGACACTTCGTGGAACTCGCTGGGGTGGTCTTCCGGCTTCTCGCCGTAGACATCGTGCATGCCGGCGATGGCGGCGAGATACTCGTTGAAATGCGGATCCATGACGAGGGTCCTCCATGACATTCGTGCCAACCGTGCCAGAGCGAACGTGTCGCCTGAGTCAATGATACGCACCTGGGGAGCGATGGGTCGGGCCGCTTCCGGAATCGATCGATCGACGGCCATGCTGGCAGAAGGTGGGAAGGATGCAGAAAATGGCAAGCGTTGCGGGCGATCGGCGGCGGGCCTGACCCGTCCCCCCGCCACCGGCTATAACGCCCGGGTCGTCGGGCAAAGGTCCCGCCTTTCAAGCTCTGCCTCAGGTGGCTCCCATGCAACTCGGCTTCGTCAGCGCCATTCTTCCCGATCTCCCCCTCGAGGAGGTGTTCCGCACTGCGGCCCAGACCGGCTACGAATGCGTCGAGCTGATGTGTTGGCCGCCGTCGGCGGCCGAACGCCGCTACGCCGGAGTGACCCACGTCGCGGTCGATGGCTTCTCGGCGGCTGATGCCGAACGGGTCAGCGCCATGGCGGCTGATGCCGGGATCGCGATCAGCGGCTTGGGCTACTATCCCAATCCACTGGCGCCAAACGAGGCGGAGGCACTGGCCGCGATCGAGCACATTGCCAAAGTGATCCGGGCTGCCGGCCTGCTCGGCATCGGGCGGATGAACACGTTCGTCGGCCGCGATTGGACGAAGTCGGTCGACGACAACTGGCCGAGGTTCCTCGAGACGTGGCGGCCGCTGGTCAAGCTCGCCGAGGATTGCGGTGTGCGGATCGGCATCGAGAACTGCCCGATGTCATTCACGCGCGACGAATGGCCGGGGGGAAAGAATCTCGCCACGAGCCCGAAGATCTGGCGGCGGATGTTTACCGACATCCCCAGCCCCGCCTTCGGGCTCAACTACGATCCCTCGCATTTGGTCTGGCAGCAGATGGATCCGGTCCACCCACTCGTCGAATTCGCCGACCGCCTCGTCCATGTCCACGCCAAGGATGTGCGCATCAACCGGCAGGCCCTCGACGACGTCGGCATCCTCGCCACGCCGCTGGAATATCACATCCCGAAGCTTCCGGGGCTCGGCGACGTCCCCTGGGGGAGGTTTTTTGCCGTCCTCGGGGAGATCGGCTACCGCGGGCCGGTGTGCGTCGAGGTGGAGGATCGGGCCTACGAGGATTCGCTCTCCGGCCGCCGTGCGGCGCTCCAACAATCGCACGACTTCCTCCGCACGCTCCTCGCCTGGCGGGCACCGTTGGACGGAGGCGAAGCATGAGCGATCGGCCATCGGCGCTCACGTCAGAGCAGTGCGCGGCCGTGGCCGCGATGATCGACCACGCCCTCCTCGACCCGACGCTCGGCCGGGCCGATCTTGAAGCCGGCTGCCGCCTCGCCCGGGACTATTCCGTGGCGAGCGTCTGCATCGTGCCGTGGGCCGTGCCCCTCTGTGCCGGGATCCTCGCCGGCTCGGCCGTGCGCACGAGCACGACGATCGGCTTTCCGCACGGGGCCAACGCGACGACGACGAAGCTCGCCGAGGCACGAGCCGCCCTCGCCGACGGCGCCACCGAGCTCGACATGGTGGTCAACCTCTCGTGGGTTCTCGATGGCGCGTGGCACGCCGTCGGCGACGAGATCGGGGCGATCGCCGCCGCCACGCATGACGGGGGCGGGAAGCTCAAGGTGATCTTCGAAACCGCCTGCCTCGACGACGCCCAGAAGATCCGCCTCTGCGAAATCTGCGGGGAGTCCGGCGCCGACTGGGTGAAGACGTCGACGGGATTCGGACCCGGCGGCGCGACCGAAGCCGATGTCGCCCTCTTGC
>CAJAYZ010000751.1 GCA_903949225.1 uncultured Planctomycetaceae bacterium | reverse complement strand
CTTTTTCAACTACGCCGACCGACAGGCGATCTACGCCGTCTTTCCCCTCCTCCAAGAAGAGTTCGGCTTCGACAAGCTCCAGCTCGGCCTCATCGGCTCGGCGTTCATGTGGGTCTACGCCGCCGGGGCCCCGTTCGCCGGCTTCATCGCCGACCGCGTCAAGCGCGTCCACCTGATCCTCGGCGGCTGCATCTTCTGGAGCTTCGTCACCGTCACCACCGCCTGGTGCTCGAAGCTCTGGCAGTTCGTCGCCGTCCGCGCCCTCGAAGGCTTCGGCGAGACGTTTTACTTTCCAGCGTCGATGTCGCTGACGGCCGACTACCACGGCCCCAAGACGCGCAGCCGCGCCTTCGCCCTCCATCAATCGAGCGTCTACGCCGGCACGATCCTGGGGAGCTGGCTCGGCGCGGTGATGGGGGAGCGGTATGGCTGGCGGACCGGGTTCTTCGCGTTCGGGATCGTCGGCATCGTCGTCGCCGCAATCCTCTATACCTTTCTCCGCGAGCCCGTTCGGGGCGCGGCTGACCGTGCCGAAGCGGGCGGAGATGCGTCGATCGGCGGCCACCACGTTGCGGCCGCGTCTGCTGCAGCCCCTCTCGGCGTCGCCGACACCGTGGCGATCCTGTTCAGCCGTCCGGCCGTCCCCCTCCTCATGCTCGCCTTCCTCGGGGCGAACTTTGTCGCCACGATCTTCCTCACCTGGACGCCCACCTTCCTCCACGAGAAGTTCGGCTACAAGCTCGGCGCCGCCGGCCTCAACGGCACGCTCTTCATCCATCTCGCAAGCGCCGTCTCTGCTCCGCTGGCGGGGATCCTCGCCGACCGGCTCGCGCGCCGCTTCCCCGGCGGGCGGATCCTCGTTCAGGCCGCGGGCCTCCTCGTCGGCGCCGGCTTCGTCGCCACCGTCGGCCTCTGTTCGACGACGCCCGTGCTGATCGCCGCCATGACCGCCTTCGGCCTCTGCAAGGGCTGCTACGACTCCGGGATCTTCGCCTCGCTCTTCGATTCGGTGGAGCCGCGGGCCCGGGCCAGCCTCGCTGGGATCATGAACACCGTCGGCTGGGGAGGCGGGGCGCTCGGGCCGGTGTTCGTCGGCTGGGCGACCAACGCGGCCGGCAAGGCGGGCGAAGTCGACGCGATGAGCCGGGCGATCGCCGCTGGCGGCCTCGTCTATCTCGTCTGTGCCGCGATCCTGTTCGCGGCCTACCTGCTCGCCCGCCGCCCCTCCCCTGCTGACATCGACTGACCGCTCGCCTCCGGGGCCTACGCTCCTTCCCTCCTTCCCTCCTTCCCTCCTTCCCTCACGACGCCCACCATGAGCAACGCTCCCTCGCGCTTCCACGGCATCATCCCTCCGCTGGCAACGCCGCTTGTCGACCGCGACACGCTCGACGTCGGCGGTCTCGAGCGGCTTGTCGAGCATGTCCTTGCCGGCGGCGTCCATGGCCTCTTTGTCCTCGGCACCACCGGCGAGGGGCCGGCGCTCCCGCCGGCGGTCCGCCGCGCCGTCGTCGAGCGCACCGTCAAGCAGGTCGCCGGCCGCGTGCCGGTGCTTGTCGGGATCAGCGACACCGTTCTTGCCGACAGCCTCGCCCTCGCCAGGGTCTCAGCTGAGAGCGGCGCGGCAGCCGTCGTCGCCGCCCCTCCCTATTACTTCCCGGCAGGCCAAGAGCCACTGGAACGCTGGTGCCGCACACTCGTGGCCGGCCTTCCGCTGCCGCTGCTTCTCTACAACATGCCGGAGATGGTGAAGGTGGTGCTCGAGCCGGAGCTTGTCCGGCGTCTTGCCGACAGCCAGAAGATCGTCGGCCTCAAGGATTCTGGCGGCGATCTGGAGACGTTTGCCGGCTATTCGAAAATCGTCCGCGAGGTCCGTCCCGACTGGTCGCTTTTGATCGGCCCGGAGCAGATGCTCCCGCAAGCTCATGCCCTCGGTGGCCACGGCGGCGTCTGCGGCGGGGCGAACGTCCGCCCCCGTCTGTTCGTCGACCTTCAAGCAGCGCTCGAGCGCGGCGACGAGGCCCGCGCTGCCGGCCTCCAGCAGAAGGTGCTCTCCCTCGGCAGGCTCTATACCGTCGGCACGGAGCCTGGCCGCGTGATCGTCGGCGTCAAGGCGGCGCTTGCGGCACTCGGGATCTGCGGCGACGCGTCGGCGGCGTGGTTTGAACAGCTCGACGCCGCTCAAAAAGCCCGCATCGCCGAGATCGTTGCCGAGATCAAGGCCTGACGAGGGAGAACGTTCCATGGATCGAGAGCCGACCTACGGCGCCACGTTCGTCAGGCATCTGGCGAAACTCGGCCGCCAGACTCCCTACCGTTACGAAGACCTCCAGCAGGTCAAGGCGATGAGCCAGACCGAGCTGGCCGACTGGATCAAGGCCGAGTGCCCGGAGTTTTCCCAATTGGTCCGCGACAACCCGGCTGAGGTCGCCGCAGAGATGGTCCACAAGAGAAGAACCGAGATGGCAGCAGGCTCACCCGCTGCCTGCGCTGCGGAGTGCGCGGTCTCGTTGCTTGAGTTGCTCGCCACTCTGTTTGCGTGAAAAAGGTGCCAGCCGCCATGTGGCTCAAGACCCCGGCCTTGGTGGGCAAGATCGCCGCTGTCGTCGGCGAGTAATGGGCCGTCGCCGTCGCTGCTCCAGCATCGCCAGCATCCCGGCGACCAGGGAGAGGGCGCTTCCGCCCGTGGCCGGATCGATCTCGGGGACGGCGCCCCCGCCGGAGCTTGAAAACGTCAGCCGACCAGTCAGCTCGCTAAACGTCAGCAACTGATCGCCGATCGTGCTCGTCCAGATGCCACCTGAGCCCGAGAAGTTGTAGCCCGCGTAGAGACCCGAGCCGGTCGTAGCCACAGTCGAAAAGTTGCCGATGGGAGATCCGCTGAAGGCGAAGAGATCGAAGAAGGTGCCATTGAGAAACTGAGACGAGTTTCCGAAGTTGAGGTTGAGGCCGCCGCCGTACTTCAGGCCGCCGGAGGGCGTGATCTGGATCTGGTCGTAGTTGGTGCCGGCGACGCCGGCGTTGACACCATCGCCGATCACCTCCATGAACGTCGTGCTCCCCGCTTCGAGGTCGAGCGCCGCCGCGGCCAGGACCCCCGGGCTATTGCCAGGGGAGAGCACCCCGCCCGACTGCACCGTCAGAAGCGCCCCGAGCGAGCCGCTGCCGCCGAGCGTGCCGCCGTTGCCGACGGTGACGGCCGAATTGGCGAGGCTTCCGTTGACGAGGAGCGACCCCGCCGACACGGTCGTTGCCCCGGAATAGGTGTTGACTCCGGTCAGCGTCAGCTTGCCGCTGCCAATCTTCTCAAGACCAAGGCTCGCACCCGAAATGATCGTTCCAGCGAACGTCGAGTCGGTGCTATCTCCAACAACCAGTTGGCCACCCACAGCAGATGACTTGATTATCCCGGCAAGGGCCGAATCATCAAGCTTGGCAACGGTCTGGGTGGTGCCGTTGAGATCGAAGGTTGCCGCCACACTAGCTCCCTGGAAGACGAGCTTCCCGTTGGGAACGGCACCAGCTCCCGACATCTTCAACACCGAGGAGTCGATCCGCGTGTCACCGGCGTAGCTGGAAACACCGCTCATGGTGACGGTGCCGAGCAACGTGCTGCTGCCGAAGGTCACCCCCGTCGTACCGGCTCCAGCAATAGCGCCGACCGTGAAGTTCGTGGCGCCGATAGACCCGATCGTCAAGCCACCCGTCGAGTCGCTGTTGGTGATCGTGCCCGTGATGTTCCCGGTGTCGTTGTTGCCGGTAATCGTCTTCGTGCCGGCCGAATCGGCGATCGTAAACGCGTTTTGAATCGTCCGCCCTCCTTGGATGTTGAGCGTGGTCGCATCGGCACCCTGAAGGGTCACGGTGCCGGCCCCGAGAGCAGCGTTGGCGATAAGGGCGTTGACCTTCACGCTGTCGAGGGTCAAAGCGGACATCGAGTTGGCCGCCGCGAGACCGAACTGCCCCGCTGAGCCACTCGCAAGCCGGTTGAGCGTCAGGGAGCCGTTGGTGATCGATTGGCCGAAGGTCATCGAACCGCTCGACCCGAGCGTGATCGTCCGGGCTCCGCCGTTGAGGTTCAAACCGTTGCGCGCAGCAATGAACGCGATGTTGAACCCGTCCGTTGCAGCACCGTTGAACGTGCCGCTGGTGCCGAGTTGGAAGTCGCCATTGACGGTGATGGTTTTTCCTGAGTTCCTTTGGTAAAGCGTGGTGTTTTGGGTAGCGCCGATCGCTCCACCGTTGATGACGATGTTCCCGGTGCCGAAGGCGGTGCCAGACCTGGCGATGACGTTGCCAGCGTTGAGCGTGAAGCCCGTGGAGGCACCACCGGTGTAGGCACCACCGGTGAGCACGAGCGTGCCGGCACCGTTTTTCGTGATGCCGTTACCAGAGATTATCGCGATCGACCCGAAGTCGACCACGCTCCCGGCGCCGAAGTCGAGAGTTTTTACCTGGCCACCATCGCCGCCGAAGTTCAGGTTACCGCCCTGGCTAGTGCCAGATTCATTGAAGCCGATGAACACGCCGGTGCCGGTGGTGATGTCGCCGAGAGTCGCCGTACCGGACGAAGCGAGCCTGCCGAAGGTGTAGGTGCCGGACGTGGCGAAGTTGGTGTTGGAGCCACTCACCCAGTTGCTCGTGAAAGGGCCGGAAGTGCCCGACGCCCAGCGGGCCGAAGTCCAATACCCTGTCCCGCTCGTCGAGGTATAGAGCTGGGCGCTCGCCGTTGGGCTCATCAGCAACGCTGCGGCAAGGGCTGCGGCCGCAAGCACCATCGCCCTGCCAAAGCGTCGAAACACGCCGGCCTTCACCACCGCGGGTTGCCCGGCCGGATCGATCGCACCTCGGACTGCCATCGGATTCTTCCCTCGGAAGCTCGTCGGAATCTGCCGCCACGCGAAACTCAGGCGATGTCGTATCAGGCGATCACGCGGCCACAATCCCCCTATCGAAGTTCTGTTGAAACGGGCCGCGTGAGGGACGAATCGGGTAGCGTGAGGGACGAATCGGGTAGCGCTAGGGACGAATCGGGTAGCGCTAGGGACGAAACGGGCACGAGCACCTTGCAGATTGCGCAAACGACCAAGCGCATTGCGAAATGCACTTTGCGCAATTCCGCTTCGAAGGCACGTTGCCGACGCCCGATCCGGGGCCGAGCGCCTTTGGCAAGCCCTGGATTTCCCCATGCCCCAGCCCTCTGGGGCGGGGGGGCGGTGGACAGATTCCGAAATCGCTCGCCCGCGGACGCGAAGCCAGCGTCAACTCCGTCAGGCTGGCCTCTCCTCACACCCAAGCCGGCATTCAGCCGCCGCGATAGGGCTTTGTGACCAGCTCGGCCGCGTGCGGCATGCCCGAGAGAACGAAGCCGGGGCCCAGCATTGGTGGCTGGCGCTCTGCAGTCGCCCTATACTGATGAGATGAAAACGACTGTCGAAATCGACTGCCCACCGGAAGTCCTTCTCGGGCTTCACTTGGAGCCGTCGGAGTTTGGTGAGCTGATGAAGCTCGAGACAGCGATCGCTCTGTTCAAGGATGGCCGGATGTCGTCCGGTACCGCCGCGAAGTGGTTGAACATCCCGCGAACGGCTTTTTTGCTTCGCGCTGCCGAGGCCGGCGCGACCTTCCTGACGGACACGCCGG
>CAJAYZ010000750.1 GCA_903949225.1 uncultured Planctomycetaceae bacterium | reverse complement strand
TTTCAACGACGGCGCCGAGCTTGGGCTCGGTGCCGAGATCGGAATCTCGACCGACAAGCTCCACGCCCGCGGCCCCTGTGGCACCCGCGAGCTCACCACCTACAAGTACGTCGTCACCGGCACGGGGCAGACGCGGTCATAGCGGCCGCCCTCCCCTGACCATCGACCCCTCCGGAGGCAGTTCGATGATGCAGGCGTTCCACCACCGTCTTCTCACGGTCTTCACCACCTCGCTCGCCCTCACCATGCCCCACGCAGCCCGCGCGGCCGACACGACGGCCCCGACGCCCGCCGATCCCTACCAGTGGCTCGAGGATGTCACCGGCGAGAAGCAGCTGGAGTGGGTGAAGGAGCGCAACGCGAAGGTGACCGCGGCACTCGCCGACAACGATGCCTTCCGGTCGCTCGAAAAAAGGATCCTCTCGATCCTCGACTCGAAGGATCGGATCCCGATGGTGGGGAAGATCGGCAAGCACTTCTACAACTTCTGGCGCGATGCCAAGAACCCCAAGGGGGTGTGGCGGCGGACGAGCCTCGAGGAATACCGCAAAGCGCAGCCAGCTTGGGAGACGGTGATCGATCTCGACGCCCTCGCTGAGCGTGAGAAAGAGAATTGGGTTTGGCACGGTGTCTCCGTCTTCCAGCCTGACGACAAGCGTTGCCTTGTGGAGCTGTCGCGCGGCGGTGCCGATGCCGAGGTGATCCGGGAATACGATCTCGAGGCGAAGGCCTTCGTGGCGGGGGGCTTCGAGCTTCCCGAGGCGAAGAGCCGGGTGGCGTGGCGCGATGCCGACACGCTCCTGGTCGGCACCGATTTCGGCGCTGGCTCGATGACGACCTCCGGCTATCCGCGCACCATTCGGGTGTGGAAGCGGGGAACGAAGCTCGCCGATGCGGAGCTCGTCTACGAAGGCGCCGATGACGACATGGCCGTCTCCGGCTTCAAGGATCCGACGCCTGGCTTCGAGCGCGAGTTTTACGTTCGCCAGAAGACGTTCTGGACCAACGACATGTTCGAGCTCCGCGATGGCCAGCTCGTGCAAGTGCCAAAGCCCGAGGATGCCAATGCGAGCGTCCACCGCGAGTGGCTCCTCCTCGAGCTGCGCAAGGACTGGGACACCGGTGCCAAGACCTATCCGGCCGGGGCGCTCCTGGCGATCGACCATGAACGCTTCATGGCTGGCGACCGCGACTGCCATGTTCTCTTCGCCCCCTCCCCGCGGACGTCGCTGGTGTCGTTTGCCCCCACGCGCCATCACATCCTCGTGACGACGCTCGACAACGTCCGCAACCGGGTCGAGGCCCTCTCCTGGCAGGATGGGAAGTGGCTCCGGGAACCGCTCTCGGGCGTGCCCGATCTCGGCACGGCGGGTGTTTCGGCGGTGGACGACCTCGACAGCGACGACTTCTTCCTCGTGACGGCAAGCCCCCTCCAGCCCTCGACGCTCTCGCTCGGCGGTCTCCCCGCCTCAGGGCAGCCGAAGGTGACTGGCGTCGAGAAGCTCAAGAGCGCTCCGTCGTTCTTCGAATCGAAGGGGCTCGTCGTCGAGCAGCACGAGGCGACGAGCGCCGATGGGACGAAGGTGCCCTATTTCCAGATCGGCCCGAAGGACCTGAAGCTCGACGGATCGACGCCCACGCTCCTCTACGGCTACGGCGGCTTCGAGATCCCGCTCCTCCCCGGATACGAGGCCATCACCGGCGCGGCGTGGCTCGAGAAGGGGAACGTCTCGGTGATCGCCAACATCCGCGGTGGCGGGGAGTTTGGCCCAGCTTGGCATCAGGCGGCGCTCAAAGAAAACCGGCCCCGCGCCTACGAGGACTTCATCGCCGTCGGTGAGGATCTCGTCCGCCGCAAGGTGACGTCGCCTGAGCATCTGGGGATCAAGGGGGGGAGCAATGGCGGGCTGCTGATGGGCAATATGCTCGTCCGTCGGCCCGATCTGTGGGGCGGTGTCGTCTGTCAGGTGCCGCTCCTCGACATGCGCCGCTACCACACCCTTCTGGCTGGTGCGAGCTGGCAGGGGGAGTATGGCAACCCTGACAAGCCGGAGGAGTGGGAGTTCATCCGTGGCTTCTCCCCTTACCACAACATCGATCCGGCCAAGGACTATCCGCCGATCCTGATCACGACGAGCACGCGCGACGACCGTGTCCATCCGGGGCACGCCCGAAAGATGGCCGCGCGGCTCGAAGAGCACGGCAAGCCGGTGCTCTCGTACGAGAACATCGAGGGGGGCCACGGCGGCGCCGCCGACAACAAGCAGCGGGCCTTCATGGACGCCCTCGGGTGGACGTTCCTCTCGAAGGAACTGAAGTAGGCCGGACCAGAAATAGGCGAACGCTCCCTGCCGAGTCAGCCGTCGGCGGCAGTCTCGTCGAGAAGCCTCCGCGGCACGCCGATGTCGATGACATGAACGGCACCGGTGAAGGCTCCGGAGCCGGGGGCATCGAAGCCGATCTTCCGGGCCACAAACGAGGCGGTGACATCAGCGCGAACGCATTCGTCAGCGGCGAGCCCGGTGTCGCAATCAAAGCCTGAAGGGATGTCGACGGCAAAGATCTTGCGCGGCCGGGAGTCCGAGCCGTGCGGATTGCGGGCGAGATTGATCGCCCGGATCGCCGTCGCCACCGCCCCGCGTGGAGCGCCGCTCGAGCCGGTGCCGAGGAGGGCGTCGACGGTCCAATCGGATTCGACAAGCGCCGCAGACCACGCTTCCGCGGGCGCTGACTTGAGCGGCTCGATCGCGATCCCGGCCCGCACGGCGACGGCATGATTGACGGCGGCATCGCCCCGGTACGCAGCCGGATCACAGGCGAGGAGGAGCTTCACCTCGGCCCCGAGGTTCTCCAGGTGACGGGCGATCACGAAGCCATCGCCGCCGTTGTTCCCCCGGCCGCAGGCGATCGCCACCCGGAGGGGGCCTCCGATTCGATCGTTCGACGCGAGTGCCATCAGCAGGTGGGCGGCGTTCCGCCCGGCGTTCTCCATGAGGACGATGCCAGGAAGGGAATACTCCCCGATCGCCCGGAGATCGACGGCGCGGACTTGATCGCGAGTGAGAGAGCGCATCGCTGATCCGGAGTTTGGCAACTCACACGCGCCGCGGCGACCAGACGACGACGTCGACGCCGCGGGCGAAGTGGAGGAGCGGGGGCACGGAGGGGAGCGACAGGCCGTGCGGCGCGACGAGGCCTGCGGCGTCGATCGATCCGGTGGCCGGCTGGAGCGGCCAGGGTTTGTGGTGGACTTCACAGCGGAGCAGCGCGCCGGCCGAGTCGAGTGTGTAGAGGCAGTAACGCTCGGTGAGAAACGCCTCGAGCGAGCCCGCAGCGCTCTCGCTCGGCGGGCCGGCGGGGGCGTAGTCGGCATCGAGGCGGATCGTCTCCAGGGCGCCGAACCGTTCGGCGCGGTAGCGGAAGCCGGGGCCGCATGGGCGGATGTCGATCGCGGCGTGATGATAGGGGAGATGGAAGAACGTCCGCGCCGCCCAGACGGCGATGGCGCTCGTGGCATCGAGCGATAGAAACCACACTCCGGGCCGACGGTCGCGCGTTACGTAGAGGCGGAGATTCAGCTCCGGGAAGGCCGACAGCCCCGGGATGTCAGGGAATGGCCGACGCGATACCCCCTCCATCCGGAACGGCACCACGCCCACCCACGACGTGCCATCGAACTGGTCGATCTCGAGCTCCCGCGGCACAAGCGCCCTCAGGAGCGCCGCCGGAACGGGCCAGTGGGCGAAGAGGAGATCGCACCACCGCTGCCGCCATGCCCACTCTCCGGCCGGGAGCGGCCAGGGGCGGTGGCGCGTGTGGTGGAGGGAGGGATGCATGGGCGGGTGCCGGCTGCGGAGTTGCCGACGCGAAACGCCGGCTGTCGGCGAGTGTCGCACGCCGGCGCCGGCTGGGGAAGCTCCCCGCCCGGAGGCCGCTCACCGGTCGGCGTACACCCGCGTGATCTCCTCTTTCGTGATCGGCGCCGGTTGCTCGTCGCTGGTCAGTTGCACCTGGACGCGCTGATCTCCTTCGCGCCGGCCGCGGACGCGGATTCGGTAGGTGGCCTCCTCGGACGGAGCGAGTTTGGCGAGCGGCTCGAACGAGATCGTGAGGTTGTCGACCCGGTGTGCCGAAGGACCACGGGCCTCGACAGGCTCCATGTCGCCGAGGAGCGTGGCGACGACGCGAACACCACTAGCCGGCTTCGTCCCCTGATTGGCGACCCGGATCACGTACTCACTCACTCCGCCGACTTCGATCGGGTCTTCACTGTCGGCCACCTCGAAGGCGAGGGCTGCCAGCCCCTCGACCTCGACGGTGTGGCCAATCTGATCGGAGAGGCCGGCGGTGGTGCGGGCGGCGGCGACGATCTTCTGCGGGCCAAGCGCGATCGGCATCACCACCACCTCGACCTGCCCGGTCTCGGCGGCAGGGAGCTCCTCGAGGTTCCAAAGCACGCGGTGTGTCCGCTCCTCGTAGTAGCCAGCGTTGTTGGCCCGGATGAACTTCATGCCCGGAGGGAGCTGTGCGACAAGTTCGACGCCGAGGGCCGGCGCCGTGCCGGCATTGGTCATCGAGAGCACGCAGGTCGCGGGGCGCTGGAGGTAACGGCGCGTCGGCATCTGCACGGCCAGTTCGAGCGTCGGAGCCGTGACGGCGATCTTGACCGATTCGCTGACCTCGATCTGGCCGTCCGCGCGGGCGGTGAGGCGGAGGCCGTGGACACCAGGGCCGGTCGTGGCGAGGACGAGGTCGATCGAACGAGATTCGCCCGGTGGGAGCGAACCGACGTCAAACTCCAGTTCATGGCCCGCGCGGTGGGTGATCCCCTCGGGAATGACCCCTTCGAGAACGACCCCGGTTGCCACGCCGCTGCCGGGATTCGAGATCGTGATCGTGAGTCGTGAGTCGAGGCCGACGAGGACCGGTGCCGGCGGCTCGGCGGTGAGTTTGAGGGCCGCCCGCGTCGCCCGCGCGCGGACCGAGGCATCGGCTCGGAAGCTGACACTGGCGACACTCCCAACGTCTCCCTCCTGCATCGGCATCAAGTCGAGGGCCACGCGTGCCTGCCCTCCGGGAGGGAGCGTGCCGAGTTGCCAGACGAGATCGCTCGAGGCGCCGGGTGCGTCGGTGAGCCCCGGTGCGGGTGTCGGCGCGGCAGGGGGGGTCGTGGCGACCAGCGCCGTACCGAATGGCACCGAGTCGCGGAGAACGACGTCGTTGGCGATGGCGCTGCCGACGTTGCGAACGAGGATCTCGAAGCGCGCCGTCTTGCCGACCTGGATCTCCCGGGGGCCGCGCTTTTCAACCGCCAGTTGTGGTGTCTGCACCCCTTCGAGTTGGATCGCTCCGGGGCGCCCCTGGCCGGTGGGCGTCGGAGGGGTTGCGGGGGGCTGCGGGCCGCCGCCGCCACGGGACAGAGCGCCAGCCATCGGGGGTGCGGTCCCGGCCGCGACCGGCGGCGGTCCAATCGGGGGCGCAGCGGCAAACGGCATGGAGGGCGACGGGGCGGTTCCGCCACGGGCCGACGCCGGTGAGGTCTAGAAGACATGGGCCGGGACCGGCGCACCGTCGTCGTGCTCGCCGGCTGGGGGGTCGGCAAAACCTGTCGCCCGCCCCTCCGCTGCGGTCGATCGCGCCGCGGACGCTGCTTGTGGCGCGGGGGCTGTGCCGAGCGGCGGTGAAGCGGCGAAGGGAGGGGCCGGTGGAGCGTCGGTCGCCATCGCCGCGGGTGGAGCAACGCGGGGCCTCAGCGGATTGCCCAATCCGGGCGGAAGCGAAGCCGGCGCAAAGGCCTGCTGCGGGGCCGCTGGGGCGGCGACATCGCCGAGGTCCTCGGGGAGTCGAGCCTCGTGCGCTGGCTCCTCCGGGACGGCCCCGAGACCGTTGCCGGGCGGTTCCATGTTTTGGACGTGCGATGCATCGTCAGCCACGGCATCGGGGAGGTCATCGACGGAGGGGGCTGCGGCGACGGGATCGGACTCGTCGAGCGGAAGGCCCGCGGATCCCGGATCGATCCGGTTGCCTGCGGCCGGTGCGGCGGAATCGTCATCGAACCGAGGCTCCGGTTCTTCCTCGGTGGTCGCGGCTGCGGCCGTCGAATCGATGAGGCCGAAGGGCTGTCGCGGTGCGGCCTCATCGCCGAGCGGGGAACTCGCCTCGATGGCCGGCACGGAGGTGTCGATCAACTCCGGCTCCGCTGGGAGCGCGGCCTGGCCGAAGCGACCGCGATCGGCGTAGCGGCCGGCCGGGGCGGGAGCATCGTCGCCGGCGTCGCCATAGGAGGTCGGTTCGACGGGGCGCTCGGTGAATCGAGTTGCCGGTGCGGAGTCCGAGGGAAGGGTGAGCTGGTCGGTCTGTGGTGGCAAGTCGGCGGGGGCGGCGACGACGGAGCGCTCGTCGGAGGTCGTCGGCGCGGCTCTGCCGCTCAGCATGCCACGCACGGCCAGACCGGCCCACACCAGGCCGAATCCGGCGCAGGCACAACCAGCCGCGGTGAGGGCGAACCGTAGGTTCGAGGTCTGCGTCGAGACGACGAGATCCTGTCGCGAAGGTCGGTCGGTCATCGGTGGAGCCTCTGCGGAGACGCCGTCGCGACACCGATCACGACGGGCGCACGACAGCGCGCGAGGGGGAGGTACCACAATCGGGGCACCCTGGAGAAGGTCAACCCGAAGTCGTCGGGGTGAGAACCTTGGTGAGAACCTTGTGGAGATGGAAGTGGAACTTCCCCAACTTGCCACCGTAGTTGCCCGCGGAGACGGCCAGGAGTTCCGGGCCGACGGCCGCTTCGATGCCGGCCGCCATGGCCTTGCCGACGGTCGTCTCATCGATGCCGTCGATGACGATTTCCACGGCCGCTGCGACCCCCGGCAGCAACTCCGTCACCACCCGACCGACGAGCGCCGGAGAGAAGGCCTCGTTCGTCGAGCCCCGCAGCCCCTCGTAGCGGGAGCCGACTTTGCTCCCCGACCGCACAGCGCCCCCCGGAAACGGGGCGATCACCCCCGGGCAGTGCTCGATCGCGGAAACGGCTCGGCGCACCGCGGCGAGGGTGCCGTCGAGCGTTGTCCCCTGGAGGATGAAGTTTCCCCCGCCGACCCCCTTCTCGACCCCGCAGGTCTCCTC
>CAJAYZ010000749.1 GCA_903949225.1 uncultured Planctomycetaceae bacterium | reverse complement strand
GCCGAGGATCGCACCCTCTCCGGCTGGACGCTCCCCGATCTCGCCGCCACGGCGCCGCTCCCGCCACAGAGCGATGTCGCGGCAGGGCTCGTCGCCCGGCCGCAGGGCGGATTTCTCGTCGGCCGGATGGATGGATCGCTCGAGCTTCTCGAAGCCCCCATCGAGCGGCTCGCCGTGGCGCCAGCCGCGATAGCGCCGGCCGCGGCCGGGCCCGTGCCGGCATCAGCCCTTGCGGAGACCACGGCCAGCGGCCGGATCGACAGCCACGGTGAGGCCGATCTCGTCCGCTTCGCAGCCCGACGTGGCGAGCCGCTGCTTGTCGACGTGAACGCCGCCCGCTCAGGCTCGAAGCTCGACTCGCGGATTGAAATCCTCCATGCCGATGGCCGGCCGGTGGAGCGGGTCGTGCTTCAGGCGACGCGCGACAGCTGGTTCACGTTCCGTGGCAAGGATTCGAATCAGTCCGACGACTTCCGGATGCACAACTGGACAGAGATGGAGCTCGACGAATACCTCTATGCCGGCGGCGAGGTGGTGAAGTTCTGGCTCTATCCGCGCGGCCCCGATTCCGGCTTCAAGGTCTATCCCGGCAGCGGCAATCGGCAGACCTTCTTCGACACCACCGCGATCACCCATGCCCTCGGTGAGCCGGCCTGGATCGTCCGCCCGCTCCCGGCTGGCGCCCAGCCAGAGGCCACCGGCCTGCCGGTGTTCCCACTGTTTTTTGAGAACGACGACGCCGCCAACCGGCGCCTCGGCACCGACTCGCAGCTGATCTTCATTCCTCCGGCCGATGGCGAGTATGTCGCCCGCGTCAGTGATGTCCGCGGCTTCGGTGCCACGCTCCCTGACGAACCCTGGAGCTACACCCTCACGATCCGCCAGCCGCGCCCATCCTTCACCGCGTCCCTCGGCGCCAAGGACCTCGCCGTCAGCCCAGGGAGCGGCCGCGAGATCCCCGTGAGCGTGACCCGCGACGAAGGCTTTGAAGGCCCGGTGCGCGTGACGATTGAAAACCTCCCGGCGGGCTTCACGTTCCATGGGCCAGTGGAGATCGAGGCTGGGCAAGAGCGGGCGATCGGCCTCATCCATGCGGCCCCCGACGCGGTCGCCCCCGACGAAGCGGCCGACAAGGCCATCGTCGTGAAAGCGACGGCGATGATCGACGGCCGGGAGGTGGTCCAGGAGCTCGGCAGCCTTGGGGACTTGAAAGTCGCCGAGAAGCCGAAGCTCACCGTCGCGATCCTCGATACGGATGGCAAGGGGCCGACGGTGCCTGGGGAGCCGCTGATGTTCAAGATCCGCCCCGGCGAGACGATCCAAGCCCGCGTGAAGGCCGATCGCCACGACTTCGCCGACCGGATCGAGCTCGGCGGCGACGACTCCGGCCGCAATCTCCCCTTCGGCTGCTACGTCGACAACATCGGGCTCAATGGCCTCTTGATCGTCGAGGGGCAATCCGAGCGCGAGTTCTTCATCACGGCCTCTCCCGTGGCAAAGCCCGGCCGGCGGCTCTTCCATCTCCGCGCCACCGCCGACGGCGGCCAGTGCTCAGCGCCGGTCATCCTCGAGGTGGTCCCGGCTGACTGACGCCGGTGTTGCCGCTGTTCTCTAGGGCGCCGTCAATTGGCCGTGCTCCGGCTGCTCGCCCACCAAGTGTCCGGTCGCCAACGACACTTCTTCCTGGACTGATTCCTTCTTCCGAGCATGTACGTCATCTGAATCGACGATGAACGGCGGATGAACGCCGCCAGTGGCGACCCCCGTTTTCTCGGATGAAACCCGCTCCCCCTCTGTCGTTGGGGCGGTGGCCGAAAACGGTCAGCGAATCGCACCGCTGTTCAGCGTTCCTGTCCGCGCCGTACAGATTGGAGCGGCGGGGGCAACCGCAGAACGCGAAAGAGACATCCCATGAATGGCAGCACCGTCAGCGACTTCTTCAACCTCGACTGGTTTCGCTTCTCCTCGCGGCAGCTTCGCCGCGGCTTCCAGCGACGAGTGGCCGCCGCCCGCAAAAAGACCGGCCTCTGTCTGTCGTCAGAAACCCTCGAGCCGCGGTTGATGATGGCGATCACTCCGCCGTCGATCTCGATCGACGACGTCACGATCACCGAAGGTGACGCCGGCACCCAGAACGCGGCCATCACCCTGCGGCTCTCGCAGCCCGCGTCAAACACGGTAAGCGTGCGATTTGCGACGGCCGGCGGCACCGCCACGGCCGGCAGCGACTTCGTAGCGAAGGCCGGCAGCGTCTCGTTTGCCGTCGGGACAACCACCAGGCAGGTGCTGATCGCGATCAAGGGGGACCGTGCCTACGAGCCGAACGAGACCTTCTCGATCAACCTCTCGTCGCCGACGCGGGCAACGATCGCCGACCAAAGCGGCATCGTCACGATCCTCAACAATGACCCGGCTCCCGCCCCCCCGCCGGTGCCTGCTTCCACGCCCACGCCAACCACGGCGGTCCAATTCGCTGTCACGAGCGACTGGGGCAGCGGCTTCAATGGCGATGTGACGATTCGCAACACCACCGGCACCGCGTATGGAAGTTGGACAGTCGAGTTCGACTTCGACGGCCAGATCACCACCCTCTGGAACGGGGTGATCGCGAGTCGGTCGGGCAGCCGCTACACCGGTCGCAACGAGAGCTGGAATGGCTCGCTCGCGGCCGGTGGCTCGACGACCTTCGGCTTCACCGCCACCCCCGGCGGCAGCTCGGCGGTGCTCCGAAACATCACGCTCGTCGGCAGCGGGGCGGCCACCCCGACCCCGACCCCGACCCCGACCCCGACCCCGACTCCAATCGACGGCACCACGGGCCGCGTGTTCTTCGTCAACCCGGCGGCCGCCGACATCGTCGGGTTCGATCCCTCCCGCGACCGCCTCGACTTCGCCGACGTGTCGGTCCACAACCTGATCATCGCCAAGACGGAGACCGGCGAGGTGGCGATCGTCAATCCGTGGGCATCGACACCCGAGTTTCAGGTGCTGCGCGGCATCGGCTACCGCGATCTCACGATGGCCAACTTCGGCGTCGTCCAGAACGAGCACCTGCGTCAGGACATCGGCGGGGTGGTCTCCTGGGAACAGGGCATCGGCCCCCGGGACGGCAGCACGGTCTATGTGCGGTCACACGAATATGGAGTCCGGCAGCGGATCGAAGGGTTCAATCCGGCCACGATGAAGCTCAGCTTCCTCTACTTCGGAACCCGCGAGCGGCTCTCGGTGACAGACACGGCCGAGGGCCTGTTGATCTCCGTCCTGCCCACCAACCAGAGCATCCTGCTCGTGGGCCTGACCAAGGCCCAGCTCGTGGCGGGGAACGTCGAATTCCATCACGACCAGATCGTGGAGGATCAACTGGAGGTGCCTTTCGGCCACCCTGCCGAGCACTTCACGCTCGTCAGCCGATCATCGCTGCTGACGCCGACCGCCCCGGTGGGCCAGGCCACCGACGGCTCCCAGACATCGATCGGCCAGACCCAGCCCGGTGGCCACGATCACGGCACGATGCCCATGCCCATGCCGACGCCGACCCCCGGCATCACGGTCGGCGATCTTTCCATCACCGAGGGCAATCCTCAGGCCGTCTCGGGAACGGGCAGTGCGGTCACGACCACGCCACTCACCTTTACCGTTACGCTCTCGGCCGCGAGCGCGCAGCCGGTGACGGTCCAGTATGCCACGGCCAACGGCACAGCGGTCGCCGGCAGCGACTATGCGGCCGCTTCCGGCACGCTCACGTTTGCCCCCGGCGAAACCCAGAAACCGGTGACGGTGCTCGTCAGCCGTGATACCACGGCCGAATCGAGTGAGACCCTTTCGCTGACCCTCTTCAGCGCGACAAATGCCACGCTCACCAAGGCGGCCGCCACCGGCACGATCGTGGACGATGACACGCTCGCTGCGAATCCAAGTCCGAATCCAAGTCCGACCCCAAATCCGCCACTGACCAGTGGCATCGCCGTGACCTACTCGCAGACAAGCGACTGGGGCACGGGCTTCATCGGCGACCTGAAGATCACCAACGGCGGCACGACGCCGATCAGCGGCTGGACGATGGAGTTCGACATGGCGGCGAACATCGTCAGCATCTGGAACGCCGAGATCGTCAGTCATGTCGGCACCCGCTACGTGATTCGAAATGCAGCTTGGAACGGCACCCTCGCCGCCGGGGCGGAGATTTCGTTCGGCTTTCAAGCCGACGGCATCTCAGGCGAACTGCCGACGCGGAAAAAGTTCAACGGCCAACTCGTCGCGTAGCCCCTCAGCCCCCGTCAGTCGGCGTTCACCACCGGCCAACGATCGCCGCCGGTCATCCTCGAGGTGGTCGAAGCCAACTGGCGAGCGGGGCGATCGACGCCAAAGCGTCGGCGCCGCTGGCCCCGATCCCGTCAGCCAGCCTTGCCGTTTGTACACTGGTCATGTACAGTGGTCACATGGAAATTACAGCAACCGCCTTCAAGGCCCAATGCCTTCGTCTCCTCGATCAGGTCAGCCAGACCGGTGAGGAGCTTGTCATCCTCAAACGGGGTCGGCCTGTGGCCCGAGTCGTGGCCGCCCGCGATGAGAAACCATGGCTCGCGCTCCGCGGCCGAGGTGAGCTCTGCGGCGACCCGTTCGCCCCGGTCATCAACGACGCCGATATCGAAGCGCTGCGATGACGAAGCCTCCGCTCCTCGACACCCACGTCTGGATCTGGTGGATGATCGGGGATTCCAGGCTCCCGGCCCGGGAACGAAAGGCCCTCGACGATCTGCCGAGTGGTCACCGCCCAAAGCTCTGCGACATCAGTCTCTGGGAAGTTGCCCTGCTTGTTCAGTTGGAGCGATTGCGGCTCGATGAGCGATTGGACGACTGGCTGCGGATCGCCGCCTCCCCCGCCACCGTCGAGATCCTTCCGATCACACCGGCCGTGGTCGCGGAGATGAACCGGCTCCCCCGGTCGTTCCACCAAGATCCGGCCGATCGCCTGATCGCGGCGACGGCCCGTGCCGCGGGTCTTTCGCTCGCGACCCACGATGCCCGCATCCGCCGCTCCCGGTTGGCGTCGCTCTGGGCCGGTTAGCCTCGTCCTACGGCAGCTTCCCCCCGCGGGAGGCGGCGGACTTGAGACGCGGTGAACCTGTGATAGTTTCAGCGAACAACGTT
>CAJAYZ010000748.1 GCA_903949225.1 uncultured Planctomycetaceae bacterium | reverse complement strand
CGAGGAACAGGTCGCTCTTCTTGTCGACCACGATCCCGACGCCGTGCTGCTCGGTGCGGGTGTCGGCCTTGGGGTCGAAGGCCGTGTCGAAGCCGAGCGAGTACTGGAAGCCACTGCACCCACCACCGGCAACCCCGACGCGAAGAACCGTGTTCACTTCGTATTTCTGGTCAGCCATGATCTTCTTGACCTCGATGGCTGCCTTCTCCGTGAGCATGACCGACATGGTGCGTTGTCTCCGAGCGGAACGGGAATACAGGAAAGACCAGGGATTCAGACTGCCTGAGAGCGGCTCAAACCGAATCGACCGCCGGGGAACCGTCGATCGATCGACCGGGAGTTTCAGCATCCCGGCTTGTGGAAATTATATCCGCACCTCCACGGCAGGCAAAGCCTGAGGTTCTCCCCCGGCGGTTCCTCTGCCCGGAATCATCTCCCCAGCGACCGCAGCCGGGCCACCCCCGCGGCGACGAGGCGGATCGCCGTATCGATTTCCTCGTCGGTGGTGAACCGGGAAAGGCCGAAGCGGAGGCTGGAGCGGGCCTGGTCGTCGTCGAGACCGAGGGCGAGGAGGACATGGCTGGGACGGGGCTGTTCCGAGGAGCAGGCGCTCCCCGAGCTGACCGCCAGCCCCTCGGCATCGAGCGTTGCCAGGAGCGTCTGGCCGTCGACGCCGGGGACGCGGACATTGAGATTGTTCACGAGGCGCAAGGGCGTGCCGTCGGCGAGCATCCCATCCAGCGGCGGGCCATTCAAAACGAGCCCGTCGATCCCCGCCGCCAGCCCTGCCATGAGTCGATCGCGGAGCCGGCGCATCCGCGGCACGTCGGCGGTCAGCTCCGCCACCGCCAGTTCCGCCGCCGTCGCCATGCCGACGATTCCCGCGACATCGTGGGTGCCGCTCCGCAGGCCGCGCTCCTGCCCGCCCCCGAAGACGAGCGGATCGATCCGCACCGGCCGGCCGCGCCGCCGCAGCCACAGCGCTCCCACTCCCTTGGGGCCATGAAACTTGTGGGCGGAAAAACTTGCCAGGTCGGCCCCGAGCGCATCGACATCAACCGGCATCCGGCCGAGCGCCTGGCTGCAGTCGAGATGGAGGAGGCCACCGCGATCCCGCACCATTGCCGCAATCGCGCGCGCATCCTGGACCACGCCGATCTCGTTGTTGGCCAGGAGCACCGAGACGAGGAAGGTGTTATCGTTCCACGCTGCGTCGATCGTGACCGGATCGATCCTTCCGGCTAGCCCCGGCCGCGACTGCGGCACGACCGGCAGCCGCTCAATGGAAAAGCCCCGGCGGGCGAGATGGTCGAGCGTGTCGAGCACGGCAGGGTGTTCGGTGGCGAGGGTCAGGATCCTCCCTGGCCGCCCGTCCCGGCTCCCGTGCCGCGACGCCGCCCCCTGGAGGGCGAGGTTGATCGCCTCGGTCGCCCCGGAAGTGAACACGATCTCGCGCGGATCGGCCCCCACCGCTGCCGCCATCCGGGCCCGCGAAGCATCGACAGCATCCCGCGCCTCCCGACCCATGGCATGGGTGGCGCTGCCGGCATTGCCGTAGCGTTCCGTGAGCCACGGGAGCATCGCATCGAGGACGCGCGGGTCGAGGCGGGTGGTGGCGTGGTTGTCGAGGTAGGTCGGCATACAGGCACGCTGCTTTCATCCGACGCACGGTCAGGCGAGACGACCGGCCTGAAGGGCGTCGAGGGTGATCTGCGACCAGGTCTCGAAGCGATCGCGGTCGGCCAGAAGCTCCGCGAGCGTGCTAAACCCACAGTCGACGAGATCGGCCTCGCGCGACGACACCTCGGGGGATTCAAGATCAATGATATGAACGATGCCGAGATGGACGCTCCCCACCGGCGTGGCATCGTCGTTGATGAGGCCGACGCAGCGGCTCGTCCAAGCGCCGCCGATCGCCACCTCTTCGTCGAGCTCGCGGCGCATCCCCGCTTCATACGAGGCGTCGTCTCCCGCGCCGCCGTCGAGCGTGGAGATGTGGCCACCGATCCCCACCGATCGCTTCGCCCGCAGGCGCGCCTCCCCCTGCCCACCTCCACGGGTGTAGGCAAGAAATCGCCGCGTGCCATCTTCGCCCATCGACGAGAGAACACAGTAGGGAATCAGCTGCTTGAAGGAGGGATCCTCCTCGACCTTTCCGCGCGGCTGCCAGCAGGTGTGGCGCGGATCGAGGAGGTGGGGAAGATAGGCGGCGGTGTCGGCACTGAAGCCCTGGAAGATCCCCACCCGCTCGAACACCGCCCGCGGCACCACGAGCACCTGTTCTTCATGCGTCTGCGTCATCGGCATCGTCCTCGGGAGCGTGTCGGAGGCTACGGCGGGCGTTAT
>CAJAYZ010000747.1 GCA_903949225.1 uncultured Planctomycetaceae bacterium | reverse complement strand
TCGATGGGAGCCAGGCGAGGAACCGCCTCCAGCCGGTTGCCTGTGCCGGGCGACAAGCGCCCTCCGGCGAGCTTGCGACTGCGACCGGGGCGGCCTGCACCTCCTGCCGATCGATCCAGCCGGCAGGCACGATTGAATCGCGATCGACAACGAGGAGCCGTTTCCCCCGGGCCGCTGCCGCCCCGCGCTTGCGGGCAGCCGCCGCCGAGATCGGTTGCTCGGCGACGAGGATCACGGCATCGGGGAGCCGGCAGCGAAGTTGATCGGCGAGCGCGGCATCGGTGAGCCCCGCCACGACGATCTCACCTCGGCGGCCCTCAATTGCCCGCTCGGCCACGGCAAGCGACGCATCGATCGAACGACCGTCGCCGGTGGCATACAGAACGATCGAAACATCGATCGGATCGGTCGGCATCGGTGATTCTGGGTGACTCTGTCTGGAGGCACAGTGGAGTGGCCGCAACCGAAATCCCGAAGTGATCTCGGACGCCCTTACGAGAACCATCTTCTCACAATTACACCTCAAGGACAAAGCGGTGGAATGCCGTGGAGAAAGTTCCCGCCAGCACCATCAGCCCCGCACCGGCCCGTCGCACCCGATCGAGGCGAGCGCACCGCGCAGGCTGTCGATATCGACCCGGAAGGGATACGGGCTCGGGCTGAAGTCTCCCGGGGGCCGCTCCTCGGCGCTGCGGCAGGGGAGGAAGGCATGGTCGAGGCCGGCAGCCTGCGCCAGAGTGAAATAGTAGGGGTGAATCTGATCGGTGGGCACCAGTTCGAGGACGGGTGTGCTTGGTTGCGAGAAGACGAGATTGGCAAGCCCCGCCCCATGGGCTCCGACGACGACGCTTGCCGCGGCGAAGTCGGCCGGCTGGTCATCGTGATCGGAGGGGTCGTAGATCCGGAATCCGTGCTCCACCATCACCGCGAGCACCTCGGCGCGATTCTC
Organism: uncultured Planctomycetaceae bacterium; assembly: GCA_903949225.1. Lineage (GTDB taxonomy): Bacteria > Planctomycetota > Planctomycetia > Pirellulales > UBA1268 > QWOP01. Next base: position 3,844 of record CAJAYZ010000747.1, on the reverse strand, counting down.
GAGCGGGCGGCGTTGGGCCGTGCGGTCGACGTAGAGCCTCATCCCTCGCCCTGCTCGGGGAGTCGGACGGGGGAAGCGGGCGCGGAGATAGGCCGGGACGAGCGGCCCGTAGCAGCCGGGTGCGCCAGGAAACGTCGGGGCGATGAGGCGTTCCGGGAGCAATCGGCCGCGCGGCTCCGCCTCGATGGTGACGATTTTTTCGGCCGGGAGGGGAAGGGCCGCGAGGAGCCGACGGGCGTTTTCCGAGCAGGGCTTGGGGACAAGGATCGTGGTCACCGTGTCGAGATCGATCCCCGCCGCTTCGACGAGCGCCAGCCGAGCGAGCGCATCGAGGAGAAAGTGGCAGTAGTTGTCGGAGGCAAAGTCGCTCAGCAGGCTGAGCGTCGTGCCGGGGAGGGGCGTCGCGTCAGCGTTGCGGAGGACATGATCCACAAACCGGGCGAAGCGCCCTTCGTGGCAACCAGTCGCGTCGAAGCCATGGCTGAACCACGTATGGTTGGCGAGGATGATGCCCTCGGCGCCGATCAGCCAGCCCCACGGCCGAACGAGCGTGGCGCCTTCGATCTCGAGAACGCCCAGTTCAGGGATGCGAGGCTGGAGAAGCCTGCCGAAGTCGAGCTGGAGAGGCGTCCCCGGTCCGCCGGGAACAGTTCTGGGAACCGGCCAGTCGACCGTCATCGCGGGATAAGTCGGCCGCCACCGGGCCCCGAAGCGCCGCGCATAGTCGCCGCTGCCCATCCCCACGAGCCTGGGCACGACCTGGCTCCTCGACGAAGCGGCGGCTACCGCCGGAAGTGTCGCCGGCGCCGGTGGAGTGGCAGGAACTGGAGCGGGGGGCCGCCACCAATCGGCGAGCCTATCGACGATCGCCCGGGCCGCGGCGCGGAAGCTTCCTCGGGATTGCCGCACGCATCAGCCCCCAGGGAGATCTCGAAGCACGTCCGCGAGCGCTCCGCGCAGGGCGTCAGGATCGACTCGAAAGGAAAACGGCCTGGGGCCGAGCCCGCCCGGTGGATGATCCCCGGTGGCGCGGCACCGGCAGGGAAGGCAGGCCCAGTCGATCCCCATCCGAACCGCGAGGGTGAAGTAGTACGGACGGACGTGGTCCATCGGCATGAACTCGAGGATCCGCGTGCCCGGCCGGCAGAAGACGAGGTTGGCAAGCCCCGCCCCATGGGCTCCGACGACGACGCTTGCCGCGGCGAAGTCGGCCGGCTGGTCGTCGTGTTCGGAGGGGTTGTAGATGGAAAAGCCGTGCTCCCTCATCAGCGCGATCACCTCGGCACCATTCTCGAGGGTGCGACTCCCGTCCGCCCGGTCGACATAGAGGCGCGTCGTCGGCGGCGTGGCCGGCGCTGCCCCGAGGACGTGCGACCGGAGAAACTCGGCCGGCTCCGGGGCGTAGCAACAGGGCACGCCCGGATAGGTCGGCGCGAGGAGCCGCTCCGGCAGGAGCACCGCGGCATCGCCCTCGTCGACCGAGACGATTTTCTCCTTCGGTAGCGGGAGGGCGGCGAGGATCCGGCGGGCATTCTCCGAGCAGGGCTTGGGAACGAGGACCCTGTCGACGGCCGCCAGATCGATCCCGGCCGCCGCGACCAGCCCCAGCCGGCCGAGCGCATCGAGGAGGAAATGGGCGTAGTTGGTGGCGCCGAAGTCGGTGAGCAGGCTGAGGGTCGTGCCGGGAAGCGGTGATGTCGCGCGCTGGCTCGCTGCCCAGAGCCGTTCGAAATACGGCTTGTCGAGCTGCCTTGAAAACCAGGTGTGATCGCGGAGGAGGAGATCGTCTGCGCCGACGATCCATCCCCATGGCTCGACGAGCCGTGCCCCCTCGATTTCGAGCACGCCAAGCGCCGGGATCCCGCTCTCGAGGAACGCGCCGAACTCGATCTGCGCGGGCGTCTCCGGGCTGCCGGGATAGGTCAGCGGCAGCGGCCAATCGATCGTTTCGGCGCCGCGCGTCGGCCGCCAGACGGCCCCGAATCGGGCGGCGTATTGTGCACTCCCGATCCCGCACACCTTCGGCCGCGCGACACTGTGGCTTGCCGATGGCGCGACCGACCGCGCGGCAGGACCGGCGCCGGAAAACAACCGGGCGAGGGTGTTGAGGACCTGGAATGACACGGAAAAAGTTTTAGGCCACGGGGACGAGACCGTGAGGTCTCCTGGCGACTTGACTGGCCGCCATGATACCTCCGATGGGCCAAAGGACCGCCGAGAGACACCAATCCCCGGCCACTGACATCGAGCTTCACGAGCCCCGACCGCTTCTTCCCGTGATCCCCTCCGCACGGCCGACGCTTGCCCTCGTGCCGCTGGCCGACCTATCCTCGAAGGAGCAGGTCAGGAATCAACGCTTCGCAAAATGCTTTTTCAGAGTTTCTCCCTCGAGGGGTCGACTGTATCGCCATGAAAGACCCGAACGTCGAAGCCTATGACTCCGCTATTTTCAGTCCGGTCACTCGGGATTGGTACGGCACTTCGGACTTTTACAACGTTGGCTATTGGAGCTCACCCACGCTGACGCAAGCCGAGGCCTCGACGGCCTTGGTGAATCGCTTGCTGGATCGCCATGCTCAGGATCAAGGAACGGTCCTCGATGTCGGATGTGGGTTGGGGGCAACGACCTCGGCGATCAAGCACCGTTGGCCTTTTGCCCAAGTCACTGGCATCAATCTTTCGCAAGCCCAGATCGAATACTGCCGTAGGAATCATCGAGACTGCGATTTTGCCGTGATGAACGCCACGGCATTGACATTCAGCGAAAACTCGTTCGATGTGATTTTTTCTGCCGAAGCAGCGTTTCACTTCAACACGCGAAGAGATTTTTTCAGTCAAGCTCACCGGGCACTGAAACCGGGCGGCTCGCTGCTTGTAGCCGATATCCTCCTCGACCGCGAGCACCTTTTGTCAAAGAAAATGCTGGCCTGGGATGTGCCTACCAACCTCGATCAAGCAAACCCCGATGACTATAAGACTTGCCTTGAGGATTTCGGCTATCGCAACGTTCTCGTCGAAGATGCCACCGAACAAACCTGGCGGAGCTGGATACGACAGCTGATCGAAAAAACTGAATCGACTGGCGTGCCTGCCCCGCACAGATACCTCCATGACGCCAAGCGATCGAACGTCGTTACTTACTATGTTCTTGTTTCAGCGCACAAGTAAGTTTTTCCGTCCTGGCTCTCGCGGGTGATTCGACGCGGGAGAGTGTCTTCGGCCTGCCTTGGAAGGCCTCATCCGGGCCGTATGAAGATCAGAGAATCCCGCCGGGCCGACCACTCGGTTTTCGAGCGCTGGCAAGGAGGTAGTACGTCAAGGCATCGATCAGGGCTGGGGTCGTGCGCCGCCAATGGTCCATCTTCCCCTCGGGAATGGTCCCCCGGTCGTGCTCTTCGGCGAGCCAAGCGTTGAGGCGGTCGAGCCAAGCGTGCCACGTCGCCGCAGTGACATCCTCCACCCAGGGATCGACGAATCCCGTGGCCTGCAATTTCGCCGCATAGGCGGCAGGATCGTCGATCTTGTTCGCTTGGCCAACGTCCCAGATCGCCATCCGCCAGGCGACGGGGGAGTCGTCGAGCAGCATGTCGCTCACCGCGAGGGTGCCCCCTGGACGCAGCACCCGACAGGCCTCGCGGAGGAAGGCCTCGCGCGTGTTGAAATGGAGGGCGGCTTCGAAGCAGGTGACGAGATCGAACGATGCGGTGGGAAGATCGAGGGCGGCGGCATCCATCCGGAGGAAGTCGCAGTCGGGCGCGTTCACCCGGCAGCGGTCGAGTTGGACGGGCGACACATTGATCCCGACGACCCTGGCTTCCGGCCAGCGGCGCTTGATCCGCGCGGT
>CAJAYZ010000746.1 GCA_903949225.1 uncultured Planctomycetaceae bacterium | reverse complement strand
GCGGGAACAGGAAGATCCAGACAAGGTCGACGAAGTGCCAGTAGAGGCCGGCGTTCTCGATCATCCCGGCCCGCTTCCGGTCGAGTCGGAAGGTGAGAAGGATCGCGAACACCAGGAGGCCGACGGCGACGTGGATGGCGTGGAAGCCAGTGAGGAGGAAGTAGGTGCTGGCCCACATGTTCCCGCCCGGGATCACCGCCGGCAGGCGGAGCCATGGGAAGGTGTCGTTGAGCCCCTCGGTGTGGCCCCCATGCCCGCCGGTGCCTTCCGATGGCAGCGGCATGATCTGGTCAGCGACGACCGCAAGATCGAACGGTTGCTGGTCGGGGCTGACGACCATCTGACGGATCTTCTGGAGGCGGCGACGGGCCGATGCCTCGTCGCCCGAGAGCTTTTCTTCGGGGGTGTCGTCGAGGTTTTTAAGTTGCTCGATGATCGCCGGTTCGCCGAGCCTGGCACGGACGGCCGCGCCATAATAGAGATCGGGCTTTTCGTAGATCCGGCTGTGGGGTTGGGCCGGGTAGATGCCGTGCGAGAACTTCGCCGAGTATTCGTAGCCCTTGATCCCGAGAAACAGACATCCGAGGAGGAGGGTGGCGAGCATCCAGTTCTTCGCCATCGCCACCTTGTTGGCTTTGGCGGCCTCAAGCGCCAGGACAATGGTCACGCTCGAGCAGATGAGCACGAAGGTGTTGAACGCGCCGATCGGTTCACTGAGATGAACATGGTGCGGCTTCGGCCAGACGGCCGCACCAAACCGGAGCACGACATAGCTGCCGAGTAGCGCTGCGAAAAACATGATCTCCGTCGACAGGAAAAGCCACATGATCAGCTTCCCCTTCGAAAGGGGCAGGCCGGGCTGGTACTGGAGCACGATGTGACCGTGGCCAGCCCCGTGGTCGTCATGCCCATGGGCATCGCGATCGTCGTGGCCATGGGGGATCGAGTGGGCGGAGGCGTTCATGGGCTTGTCTGAGAGAGGTGAGGCAGCGAGGGGTGAGGCAGCGCGTCGGCGACGCGTCATGCGTGATCGGGGGAATCAGGACGGTGGACCGCCGCAGGCAACCGCAGCGACGAGAATGGCGGCGAGGGATGCGAGTGACACCATGAGCAGGCCGCGAGCAGAGGCATCGTCGCGGGCGACCGCGAACCGCATCGTGGCCGCCACGTAGGCAACCGACGCGGTGGCCGCCACGAGGAACATCCAGACGCTCGCCGAGGGGACGGCAAGAAGTAGGCTTACCGGCACCATGGCGAGCGCCGCCGCCAGAGCTTGGCCCGCTGCTCGGAGGCCCCCCGGATCGACAACGGTGAGCATCTTAAGACCGGCATCGGAATACTGCCGGCGGTAGAGCCAGGCGATCGCCATGAAGTGGGGGAACTGCCAGAGGTAAAGGACAGTTGCCAACGCACCGGCGGCGATCCCGCTGGCGGCGTCCCCTGCCAGGAGTCGCCCCGGACCGCCGGCGGCACACCATCCGATCGCCACGGGGAGGGCCCCGGCGATGGCGCCGACGGCTGTGTTGAGCGGCGTTACCCGCTTCAGCGGTGTGTACACCAGCACGTAGAGCAACCAGGTCGAAAGCGAGGCAGCGCTCGCGGCCCATCCGCCGCCGGCGACCGTGATCACCAGTCCGGCAACGAGCAGCCCCGCCGAAAGGATCCAAGCGTCCCGGACCCCCATCCGCCCGGTCACGAGCGGACGGGCGGCAGTGCGCGGCATGAGACGGTCGGTGTCGCGCTCGACGATCTGGTTGGCGATGCTCGAACTGGCCGCCACGAGCAGCGTACCGAGGAGCACGACGGCCAAGGCCGCTCCATTGAGGCTCTGTCCGGCCGTCAGCCATGCCGCGGTGGCGACCGTGGCAAGCACCATAACGGCGATCCTGGGACGGATGAGCCGGGAGACATCGGCTGCCGTGGAAGCGACGGCGCCGGCCGAGGGAGAGAGCGTGGGGTCGGCCGTCATGGGCATCGTGGAGGGCGACGTCATCGGGCACCTCGCTCGGAGCGCGGGTGAACGGCCGCGGCTGCGGGGAGGAATCTTGCCTCTGTGCCATCAGGACGCCTGAGGCCTTGGCGTCCGAATCGGGCGATCCGTTCGAGGCGATCGGCCCCGCCCCACTCCAGCGCGAGCACGACAGCGGCCCCGAGAATCATCATCCCGAGAATCACATGCCCCGTGATCACAGCAGCGCCACGCGGACTCCTCGCGAGCACCGCCTCGGCGGGGGCCCAGGCATCCTGAAGCCAGGAGGGCATTCCCCACGTGAACAGCCAAGCGCCGCCGCCGAGGAGCAACTGTCCCATCACCATCGCCATGATTGCCAGTGACCACCGTCGCGCCACACGCGATTCGTGCGGTTGCCAAGCGATGACCGTCAATGCCGAAAGCACGGTGACTGCCGCCGCACCGGCCAGATGGATCGCCACCATCCAGCGGAAGGTCGACGGGGCGAGCGTGGCATCAGCGTGCCGCAGTTGGGCTCCGGCGACAAGTTGGAGGTAGGCAGCCACAGCCAACGCCGTCGGCAACGAGGCTCCGAGCGCCCACGATGGGAGCGGAAGATGCACAGGCCCGACGGCAACAAGGGCTTCCTGCCCAACCGGGTTGCTCCGCTCCCCCGTTGCCGACGCCGACAAATCCCCCCTGCCCCGCCGTCCGGACAGGACAGCGGTCGCCGTGGCAACGGCGAAGAAGAGCGGACCGGTGCAGGCATGGACCTTGGCGACCGTCTTGTCGTCGAGGATGACGCGGAGCCCGCCGAGCGCCCCCTGCACGACAACGAGGACCACCGCCGCCACCACAAGCCAGCGCACGGCCGGCGATGCACCGCGTCGGAAGGTGACGGCCGCGAGGAGAAGGGAGAGCATCCCGGCGGTCGCCCCGAGGAGCCGATGACCATGCTCGAGGAAAAGATCCCATGGCCCCCAGAACCACTCAACGAGCGGATAGAGGAACATGTTGTGGCCGAACGTCCCCGGCCAGTCGGGCACCGCCATCGCCGCGTCGTAGGTCGTGACCAGCGCCCCGAACGACAGCAGCAGCGCCGTCGTCGCGACGAGCATCCACGCAACGACACACGGCCAATTGACCGTCGACCGTGCGGTGGATGATGTGCCGATGGTGGCGCTGGCCATGGACGGTGCCGTCACGCTCTGTCGGGGAATCGATCAGGCGTGGGCGGCCGCAGCGGCCGCCGCTTCCGCGGGATGGGGGGGATCGGTCTGCATGAGGTGATCCTTTTCGCACCCCGGCACGGAGAACTCGTAAGGGCCGCGGTAGACCACCGGTTGGAAGTCGAAGTTGCCATGGCCCGGGGGGCTCGGGGCGGTCCATTCAAGCGTATTGGCATTCCAGGGATTCCGGCCTGCAACCGGACCCCGGAACATGCTCCAGAAGAAATTGATCGCGAAAATGATCTGCGTCGCGACCATGCCCATGGCACACCACGTCATGAAGGCGTTGAGCGGCTGGAGGTGGTGGAACGTCTCGTAGTGGTAGGCGTCGGCAAGCCGACGGGGGAAGCCGACCGCACCGAGGATGTGCATGGTGAAGAAGGTGCCGTTCAGGAACATGAACGTCAGGAAGAAGTGCACCTTCCCCCAAAACTCGTTCATCGTTCGGCCGAACATCTTCGGGAACCAGTAGTAGATCCCTGCCCACACGCCCATCGCCGTGCCTGCGAAGAGAACGTAGTGGAAGTGGGCCACGATGAAGTAGGTGTCGTGGATGAAGATGTCGACCGGCGTGGCCGCCATGAAGATGCCCGACAGGCCTCCGATGATGAACATCGAGACGAACGAGATCGCAAACAACATCGCCGTCGTGTAGTGGATCCGCCCACCCCAGATAGTGCCGAGCCAGTTGAAGGTCTTCACGGCGCTCGGCAGCGCGATCATCATCGTCGCCACCATGAAGGTGATGCCGAGGGCGGGGTTCATCCCCGAGATGAACATGTGGTGGCCCCAGACGATGAACCCGAGCCCGGCGATGCCGGCGATCGAGTAGACCATCGGCCGGTAACCGAACAGCGGCTTGCGGGCAAACGTCGTGAGGATGTCGGAAACCATCCCCATCGCCGGCAGGATCATGATGTAGACGGCCGGATGGCTGTAGAACCAGAAGAGGTGCTGCCAGAGGATCGGTTGCCCACCGCCAGCACCCGACATGGCGTTGTTGATGATGTTCCCCTCGGGGCTGAAGAAGCCGGTGCCGATGAGGCGGTCGGTGAGTTGCATGAACCCGGCCGCAGTGAGAACCGGCAGGGCGAAGGCCTGGAGGATCGCGGTGATGAACATCGCCCAGATCGTCATCGGGAGACGGAACATCGTCATCCCAGGGGCACGCATGAGAATGATCGTCGTCATGTAGTTGACGCTGCCGAGCATCGACGAGACGCCGACCATCGTCAGACCGAGGAGCCAGAGCGTCTGCCCCATGCCGCTGCCCGGTGCCGAAACGGTGCTCGTCGAAAGTGGCGGATAGCTCGTCCAGCCACCGGCAGCTGCCCCACCCTCGACGAAAAAGCTGGCGCCGAAGAAGAAGAACGCCGGCCACATGAACCAGTAGCTCAGCATGTTGAGCGTCGGGAACGCCATATCGTCGGCGCCGATCATGAGCGGAATGAGGAAGTTACCGAACGCCCCCGCGAGGATCGGGATGATGACCAGGAAGATCATCACCGACGCATGCATCGTGAACAGCATCGTGTAGAACTCGGGCGCCATCTGCCCACCGTGCTGGGCGAAGAGCTTGCCCAGGACCGGCACGTCGGACCAAGGCCAAGCCACCTGCCAACGGACGGCCAGGGCGAGGAGGCCGCCGATGAGGAACCAGACCAGCGTCGAGAACAGGAACTGCAGCCCGATGACCTTGTGATCCTTCGAGAACACGTAGGTCGAGAGGAAGGTCGCCAGCGACGTCGAGCCGCGGGTGGCGACGTGGTCGTGATGCGCCGTGTCCTTCGGAGGAGCGTGCGGTTGCGTGACGGTGCTCATCGGTGTTGGCCTCTGGATAACTCGCCCGAACGGTGGTGCTCGATGGCGGGGGCTGTGGATGGGTGGATTGGTGGAGGGAGAGTGGATCGCGGACCGGGGCGGCGGATCGCCAGTCTGCTGCGGCCACGGGGATTTCTTCCGGGCCGCGTTGGGTCGCTTTCTGTTCGGCTTCGATCCGGGCCAGCCAGCGGTTGAAGTCGGCCCGCGACTCGACCGTCACCCGACCCTTCATCTTGTAGTGGCCCCAGCCGCAGACCTCGGCACAGACGATGTCATAAGTGCCCGTCTCGGTCGCCTTGAACCACACCGGTATCTTCATGCCAGGGACGGCATCCTGCTTCACGCGGAAGTTCGGCAGAAAGAAGCTGTGGAGAACGTCCATGCTCTTGAGCTGAACAAGGAAATCTTCGTCAATCGGCACATGGAGGTCGTTGACGACGAACAGGTCGTCTTCGGTGCCGAGCGTTTCGTCGCGGCCCGGGTAACGGAGCCGCCATTCGAACTGACGGGCCACGACCTCCACCGAGGGGGCCATCCGGGGCCTGCGCATCTTCACGTCGGCCCAGGTGTTCATCTGGTAGATGGCGAGGAAGAGCATCGTCGCCGCGGGGATGATCGTCCACACCACCTCGAGGGTATGGCTCCCGTGGATGTAGGTGGCCGGCTTCGAGGAAGCTGCGGCGTCATACTTCCACATGAACCAAAACAGGATCAATTCGGTCGCAAGGAAGACGACGCCGGTGAGCACAAGAATGAAATAGAAGAGGCCGTCGATCGACTTGCCGTGAACCGAGACGTCCTTCGGGAGCCAGTGGTCGTAGTACGGCGCGATCACGAAGGTGGCAGTACCGAGGACCGGGACAAGGAGGAACAACAGGCTCCAGGCAATCCCGCTCCAGCGGCGGCCCTTGGGCAAGCCGTCGGCCCAGGAATCGCCCGGGGTCTTTCCCGGAGGAGACCCGCCTGAACCGGCATTGCGATCGCGATTGTCGTGGTCCACGGCCGTCTGCTCCGCTGGCTGGGTAGGTGGCTTTGAGTGAGGTGGTCTTGAGGGCGTCGGCGAGGATCAGAACCGGTCGCGGGCGACCATCGGACGGTCGGCTCCAAGCTCGCCGTCGAGTTCATAGGGGAGTGAGCGGACGTAGTTGACGATGTGCCAGATGTCCTCCGGCGGAATCGTCCCCTTGGCTGCGGGCATCGGGGCGCCGTTGATCCCGGCGTGGATCCGGTAGTAGATATCGAGCGGGCGGCGTCCGCCGCGGTAGATGCCGCGGCGGAGGTTGCGGGGAGGAATCGTCCGCGGTTCGAGGGAGTCACCGTCAAGGACCTGGTGGGCCCGGTTGGCCCACTGCTTGTCGTCGGTGCCGACAACCTCCTTCGTCCACTCGACGATGGTCTTGTTCCAGTCGTCGTAGTCGTTGGCCTGCCCGTCGCCCATTCCCGTCGGGCCGTGGCACTTCACGCAATTTGCCTTGTCGCCATAGAACAGCTCACGCCCCTTGGCGATCGACGACACCATGTCGATGTCTGCCGGCATCTCGGGCACTGGAATCAGTGCGTCGGCCGCAGTCTTCCATTTCTCGGCGACGGGCTCGAGGACCTCACCCACAAGGAACTCGCGGGTTTCGGGCAGTTTGCCCTGCGCGTCGTCGTCGAGTTCGAAGTAGGCCCGCATCAGGCCCAGTTCCGTCTCGCCGCGAATCGAGAGATATTTGACGTACTCGACGAGGGCATCGATCTGGGTCTCGCTCAACAGCGCAAACGACGGCATTGACGTGCCCGGAATCCCGTTCTTGAGGATCCGCGTCATGTCGGCATGGGTCGGCTTGTCGGCCCGCTCGGTGCTCTTGAACTTGTAGATCCCCGGACGGTAATCGCGGGGGTACGGAT
>CAJAYZ010000745.1 GCA_903949225.1 uncultured Planctomycetaceae bacterium | reverse complement strand
GCGCCGTCGACGGCGTCCCGATCGACTCCCACGCGCAACTCGTTGCCACCCTCTCCCGGATCCGCGACCAGGCCGTGGCTCTCACGGTCGAACGGAAGGGGGAGCGGCTCGACGTCGAGCTCCCCCCCCGCCCGCGAACCAGCCTCGGCATGGAGATGGCCCCCGGGGCGATCCAGGCGGTGCAGGACGGATCACCGGCAGCCGCGGCGGGGCTCGCGAAGGGGGATCAGCTCGTGTCGGTCGACGGCGCGCCGGTCGGCGATCCGTTCACCCTCGACGACCGGCTCCGGGCGCGGGTCGGGACGGCGGTGGCGGTGGTTGTGGAGCGGGCGGGGGTCGAGGAGACGCTCGCGGTGACACCGCGCGAGGTGACCTGGATCGATGCCTCGCCGATGCGCGCCACGCCGCTGGCGGTGTCGTCGATCGGCATTGCCCTTCCGGTGATCCCAACGGTGACCGCTGTCCTCCCCGACAGCCCGGCTGGCCGTGCCGGCATCGTCGCCGGCGACCAACTGTCGCGTGTTCGGTTCGTCGAGCCTGGAGAAGCCGCCGATGGGCCCGGAAACTGGCTCGCCCTCTCGGAGGCCGAGCCGAACTGGCCGGGGGTGATCGCCGTGATGCAACAGCTTGCCGCTGGATCGCAGGTCGAAGTGACGGTCGAGAACGCGGCCGGCAGCCGGGAGGTTGCCCTCGAGCCGGCGGTCGTGCCGGGGGATTTCCTCGTCGACCGCGGGCTGGTCTTCGAGCAGGTCTTCAAGACCGAGCGGGCGGCGACGATCGGCGCGGCGCTGTCACGCGGATTCTCGACGGCGATCGAGGATCTTTCGATGGTCTACCGCTTCCTCCAGAAGCTCTGGAGTCGGCAGATCAGTGCCCGCCTCCTTGGAGGGCCGATGTCGATCCTCCAGCAGGCGGGGCGCTCGGCCGAGGAGGGCTTCAGTGCCCTCCTCCTCTTCCTCACGATGCTCAGCGCCAATCTGGCGGTCGTGAACTTTCTCCCCATCCCCGTTCTCGATGGCGGGCATATGGTTTTCCTGCTGTATGAGTGGGTGACGGGCCGGCCGCCGAGCGAACGCGTCGTGATCGCGCTTTCGTACCTCGGTCTGATCCTCATCCTCTCGCTCATGTTTTGGGTGTTCGGTCTCGACCTCGGGTTGGTTTCCCGGTTCGTCCCCGCGAAGTAGCGGGGCGGCCGGTGGGGCCGGCGAATCCCGTCGCCTGAGCCCCTCCGGAGAACCGGCCCGCCACCGGTCAAGTGCCGCATGCCTGACACCGTCCCCCTTGGATCTCCCTTGTCTCCTCCGTCCCCGGCGTCGTTCCCGCCGCCGGGGGTGCGGCATGTCGTCTTCGACGTCGTCGGTACGCTCGTCGAACCGTGGCCCACGGTGCCGGTCGCCTATCAGCGCGCTGCCCGTCGGCAGGGGCTCGAGTGCTCGGCCGAGGATCTGCGGGGACGGTTTGCCGAGGCGTGGCGGCGACAGGAGGCGATCGACGCCAACTCGCTGACTCCCTTTGCCACCAGCCGGGCCCGCGAGGTCGAACGCTGGCGCGGGATCGTCCACGACGTCTTCGCCGCGGACGCCCCCGAGGGGGTGCGCGAGATGGTCTTCCTCGATCTCTGGGAGCACTTTGCCGATCCGGGGGCGTGGCGGGCGCTCGATGCGGGGACACGACTGGTGGAGGCGGCCCTCGACGCCGGGTGCGGGGTGGCGCTGGCCAGCAATTTCGATGAGCGATTACTGGCGATCGCCGGCCGGGTCGATCCGCTCTGCCGGGCGGCCCACGTCTTCGCCTCGTCGGAGCTCGGCTGGCGGAAGCCGGCGGCGGAGTTTTTCCGTGCCGTCGAGCGGCGTCTGGGTGCGGTGGCCGAGGAGCTCCTCCTGGTCGGCGACGATCCGCGGCTCGACGTGGCGGCGGCCAGGGCCGTCGGCTGGCGGAGCCTGGGCGTCGGCGGCTGAAGCTCGGCCCGGCGAAAGTGGGGCTTTTGTGGGCCGACGTCCGTGGGGCGGGCGGGGTGCGGGGACGGGCGGCGCGCGGGCCCGCCTGCTATGATTCGGCCCGGGGTGGCGAAAACCCCCCATGTCATTCCCCACAGACAAAGAAGGATCGAGCATGTCGACCCCCGCGCTCTCCCGCCGTGGCTTCCTGGCCGCAGGCGCCGCGACTTGTGCCGCCGTCTCCCCCCTTGCCGCCTTCGCCCGTGAGGCAGCCGCCGCCGATCTCAACCTCGGCATCCAGCTCTATTCGCTGCGCGGCTACAAGGTCGATGAGGCGATGAAGCACGCCCGCGACATCGGCTTCCGGTTCGTCGAGTTCTACGGCGACATGTTTCCGGTGAACTCCGATGCTGCGGCGATCGCCGCCATGAAGAAGAAGCTTGCCGACCTCGGGCTCACCGCCAGCGCCCACGGCGTCAACGGCTTCGGTGGCGATGCCGCCGCCAACCGGAAGGTGTTCGAGTTCGCCAAGGCGGCCGGCATCCCCTGCATCTCGGCCGACCCCTCGCCCGAGGCGTTCAAGAGCCTCGACGAGCTCGTCAAGGAGTTCGACATCCGGATCGCGATCCACAACCACGGCCCCAAGCACCGCTACAACAAGGTGGTCGACGTCCTCAAGGCGATCGAGGGGCATGACGAGCGAATCGGCGCCTGTGCCGACCTCGGCCATTACATCCGCTCCGGCGAGAAGCCGACCGAGGTGATCCGTCTCCTGAAAGGGAGGCTCTACGGCATCCACCTCAAGGACTTCCAGGACATGCAGGACGTCACCAAGGGGGTGATCCTCGGCAAGGGGCATCTCGACGTGCCGGCCGTCATGGCGGCGCTCGTGCAGACGAACTTCCCGAAGAACGGCGCCTTGTCGCTGGAATACGAGGAAAACCCGGAGAACCCGCTGGCCGACATCCGGCAGTGCTACGCCGTCGCGGCCGACGCGCTGGCGAAGACCTGATAGCAGGCTGTGGATAAAGTCCCCGCCGCCGGATGCGCCGGCCGACACCCCCGAAAAACCTCGGCTTTTTTGGGGGTGTCTCAAGTGGAAAAAGGTCAGGGATGACTTTTTCCACGGGCAGACAGGCGCGTCGCTCGTCTGTTCCCGGATCTGTTCCCCTCCCCGGAGTGCTCAGCATGGTCTCGTTCCAGTGGTTCCTGACCGGCTGCAGGACGGTGGCCTCAATGCTCGTCGGCTTGAGTCTCGTCGTGTGCGGTGCTGTCGCCGTCGCCTCACCGGTGACCGACAGCCTCCCGGCGATCCTCGCGGTCGATCACGAGGGGAAGGGGAACGCCGCGGCCGCGAAGGCTTGGGGGGTGATTGCCTCGGCCGATCCCTCGGCGCTCCCCGACATCCTCGCGGGGATGGACGGCGCCAATCCGCTGGCGGCCAATTGGCTGCGGGCTGCGGTCGATGCGGTCGTCACGAAGAGCGGGGGGAATGCCAAGCTGCCCGTCGACAGCCTCGTCCGCTTCCTCGGCGAGACGAAGCACGATCCGCGCGCCCGCCGTCTTGCCTTCGATCTCGTCAAGGGAGCCGATCCTGACCGGGCCGACAAGCTCCTCGACGGTATGGTGGAGGATCCGAGCGTCGAACTGCGGCGCGATGCGGTCGCGAAGGTCATCGCCAGGGCTGAGTCGCTGAAGACGGCAGAGAAGAAGGATGAGGCCCTCGCCGCTTACCAGCAGGCCTTCTCCGCCTCGCGGAATGTCGAGCAGATCCAGGCGCTCGCCAGCGCGATCCGGGATCTCGGTGGCACCGTCGACCTGACACGCCACTTCGGCTTCCTCCGCAGCTGGCAGATCGTCGGGCCCTTTGACAACACCGAGGGAAAGGGATTTGCCGCCGTCTATGCGCCGGAGGAGAGGCTCGATCTGACGGCCGCGCTCGATGGCAAGGAGGGGAAGGTGTCGTGGCAGCCGGTCGAGACCGGCGACGAGTACGGGATCGTGAACGTCAACCTCACCTACCCGCCCCCGGCGCCGCCGGCCGACGCCAAGCCGGCCGAGGGCCCCAAGGAGGGGCTCAAGGGGGTGATCGCCTACGCTGTCACCGAGTTTGTCTCGGCGGAGGATCGCCCAGCCGAGATCCGGCTCGGGTGCAAGAACGCCTGGAAGATCTGGCTCAACGGCAGCCCCGTCTTCGAGCGCGAGGAATATCACCGGGGCATGGAGATCGACCAGTACCGGATGCCGGTGACGCTTCGCAAGGGGCCCAACACGATCCTCATCAAGATCTGCCAGGACGAGCAGCGCCGGCCCTGGACGACCGAGTGGGAGTTTCAACTGCGGGTTTGCGACGAGGTGGGGACGGCGATCCACCCGGCTGCGAGCCCTGCGTCCGACGCGAAGTGACCGCCCCGGTCCCCGCTCCACCTTTCAAGAGTCCGGAGAATCCTTCCCTATGCCTCGCATCCTGTCGCTCCTGATCGCGATCGCCCTCGTGGCCCCGAGCCTGCCGCTCTTGGACGACGAGCTTCGGGCCGACGAATGGCTGGAGTTCCGCGGCGTGGGGGGGGCGAGCCGGGTGCAGGAAGGCTCGTTGCCGGTCGAGCTGTCCGCCGCCGATGTCCGCTGGTCGGTCGACCTGCCCGGCCGCGGCCTCTCCGGCGTCCTCGTTGTCGGTGATCGGGCCTTCGTCACGACCAGCGAAGGGCCGACGCAGGATCGGCTCCACCTCGTGTGCCTCTCGACCTCGACGGGGAAGATCCTCTG
>CAJAYZ010000744.1 GCA_903949225.1 uncultured Planctomycetaceae bacterium | reverse complement strand
GGCTGGCTGCGACTCCACGGCCTGCCGGTGCTTTCGCTAGAAGTCGCCAAGGCGTTGGCGAAGCACCGGGGCCCCTTGGAGCTTCCCGGCCTGACGACGCTCTCGGACGAAGCGGCCGAGGCGTTGGCGATGCACGACTGCTGGCTGTACCTCAACGGCCTGAAGACGCTGTCGGACAAGGCGGCCGAGGCGCTGGGGAAGCACGAGGCCGGGTTGTACCTCAACGGCCTGAAGACGCTGTCGCCCGAAGCTGCCAGGGGGCTGGGGCGGTTGAAGTGGGGTCTCCAACTGGACGGCTTAAAGACGCTCCCGCCAGAGGTTGCCGAGGCGCTGGCAACGCCTCAGATGCTCAGTCTCTCGCTCTGCGGTGTCCGGACACTGTCGGACGAGGCGGCCGAGTCTTTGGCGAAGGTCCGTGGAATGGTGTCCCTGCTGGGATTGAGGCAACTCTCTGAAGAGGCGGCCGAAACGCTCCGGTCCGGGGCCCATGTCCAGCTTCCGGACGAGTTCAGATTTCCTCTGCCGGACCGCGCCGAGAGGCCGCCGTATTGGCTGCGGCACACGAACGAGATCGAAGAGCTCGATGTTGGGCAGGCACGACAACTTGCGGTACTCGACGGCACGCTCTATCTCGACGGCCTGACGACCCTTACACCGGAGGTCGCCGAGGCGCTGGCCGAGCACGAAGTCGGGCTCCAACTCCACGGTCTGACGACGCTTACACCGGAGGTCGCCGAGGCGCTGGCGAAGCACGAGGGTGCGCTGTCCCTGCGAGGCCTGCGCACGATCACGCCGGAGGTCGCCCAGGCGCTTGCGAAGCACGAGGGGATTCTGGATCTCGCCTGCCTGACGACGCTGCCGCCCGAAGTCGCCGCGGCGCTGGCGCCGCACAAGGGATCGCTGTGCCTCTCCGGCCTGACGACGCTCTCCGAGGACGTTGCCGAGGCGCTGGCGAAGCACCAGGGCGAAGTGTCACTCACCTTCCTGACGACGCTTTCGCCCCAAGCGGCGAGGGCTCTGGCAAAGTACGAGCACGACCTCAACCTTCCCGGTCTGATGACGCTTTCGCCGGAGGTCGCCAACGGGTTGGCGACGCACGAGGGCTGGTTGGCTCTCGGCGGGCTGACGACGCTCACAACGGAATCAGCTGAGGAGTTGGCGACGCATGAGGGTGAACTTTGGCTCGATCACCTGACGACGATCATGGACGAGGCGGCCGAGTCCCTGGCGAAAAACGATGGCGATCTGCATCTCGACGGCCTCAAGACGCTCTCGGACAGGGCGGCGGCAGCGATGGCGAAGCACAAGGGCACGCTGTTTCTCGGCGGCCTAGAGACACTCTCGGATGACGCGGCGGAGGCGCTGGCCAGGCACGAGGGCACGCTGCACCTCAGGCGGGTGAAGACGCTTTCGGCCAAGGCGGCCGGGGCGCTGGCGAAGCGCGACGACGATCTGAATCTTCAGGGCCTGTCGACGCTGTCGGACGAAGCCGCCGGGGCGCTTGCGACACACGTGGGCTCACTGATCCTCACGAGCCTGAAGACACTCTCGGAGGACGCGGCCCGGGCGCTGGCGCCCCACAAAGGCCCGCTGTCCTTCAGCAACTTAACGACGCTCCCATCGGTGGTCGCCGAGATCCTGGCGCAGCGCGAGGACGATCTGTATTTCTCGGATCTGACGGCGCTCTCGGACGAGGCTGCCGTGGCGCTGGGGAGGCACAAGGGCTCGCTCCAGCTCTATCACCAGACGACACTCTCGGACAAGGCGGCCGAGGGGCTTGCCAAGCACGAGGGCCGGCTCTGGATCCTGGGCCTGACCTCGCTCTCAAATGCGGCGGCCACGTCTCTGGGGAGGCACAAGGGCGAGCTCTATCTGTCGAGCCCTCGTCTCTCGGATGAGGCGGCCGAGGCGCTGGGAAAGAACGCTGGCACACTGGGCGTTCACATCCAGGCAACGCTTTCGGAGAAGGTGGCCGCGGCGCTCGCGAAGCACAAGGGCAGGCTACACTTCACGGGCCTGTCGACGCTCGCAGATGAGGTCGCAAGAGCGCTTGCGAACCACGAGGGCGACCTTGGCCTTGACCAAGTGGGGAGCCTCTCTGAGGAGGCGGCAGCAGCGCTTTCGACGCACGAAGGCGCTCTTGTGCTCGGCCAACTGAGGCCGCTCTCGCCCATCACGGCCGCGGCGCTTGCGAAGCACAAAGGCGACTTGGAACTAGGCGTCCCGGAAACGCTCTCGATCGACGCGGCGACAGCGCTTGCCAAGCACAAGGGCTCGCTGACCCTCCACGGGCTGACAAAGATCTCTCCGGGAATCGCCGAGGCTCTGGCGACGCACGAGGGCGACCTGATCCTCAACGGCCTGTGGCGGATCTCACAAGAAGCGGCCAGGGCGCTCGCGAACCACAAGGGCGAGTTGTCCGTCAGCGGGCTGAGGTCGCTGTCGGTCGAAGCAGCCGGGGCGATTGCGAGGCATGAGGGTTGCTTGAGCATCGGGGGGCTTCCGACGCTCTCGCCGGAGGTGGCCGAGGCGATTGCCAGGCACAAGGGCACGCTGCGCGTCAGATACCTGACGAAGCTCTCGGTGAAGGCGGCCAGAGCCTTGGCAAAGCACAAGGACGGCCTCGAACTCGACGGGAGTCTGATGATGTCGGACGAGACGGCCGAGGCGTTGCGAGCGAATCCCGGAATCTCGCTCCCCGAGAAGTACCGCTGACCGCGCCGTTTTCAACCGCCACGCCGCGGCTTCCTCGTCATCGGCTTGGCTGTCGCAGGGTCGATGGCACGCTCGGACCGATCCCGAAACACATCGAGGCGGTGTCCAGACGAGGGCAGCGATAGCTCGCGATCATCGTGCAACACCCTGAAGCCCGCGGTTCGCCCGGGAGACTGAATCCCGCGCCCTAGCAACCGACACGTGCCGTGGTGCCAGTCGCTTCGACAAGCCCGCCGGAGGCGTGCGCTCAGGCCTCGTGGTCGTCCTCGTCCTGGCGGAGCAGTTCCGGCGGGATCGCGCCTTCGCCGTCCCCCTCATCGTCGTCGCCACGACGGATCTCGGGAACGGCATACGCCTCGTCGAGCCAGCGGCCCAGATCGATGACGCGGCAGCGCTCGCTGCAGAAGGGGGGAGTGATGACGGCGTTCAGATCGACGTTGGCACTACAGACGGGGCAACGGGGCATGGCTGGTGTTCCCGGTGGCCCGGGCCCTCATGGATCGATGGAGGCGGTGGGGCAGCAACGGCTGGGCCCGCTGTTCACAAGGGCCCGCGGCTGTCAGTCCTTCCCCCCGGAGCCGCCCCCCGACTTCTCCCCCGATGACTTTCCCCCCTCGGAGGATTTCGCCGGGGCATCGGCAGCGGCCCCCTGCTTGTACGACTCGCTGCGGTAGTCGGTCTGGTAGAAGCCGGTCCCCTTGAAGACGATCGCGCCGCCGGCGCCGATGAGGCGGCGGAGCTTCTTCTTCTTGCACTTCGGGCAGGTCTTCTTCGTGGCGTCGGTCATCGACTGAAACAGCTCGAAGGCATGGGAGCAGCCGTCGCACACGTAGTCGTAGGTTGGCATCGGATCACTCCCCCTTCGAGACAATGACCTGAGCGGGGCGCACCACGCGATCGTGGAGCTTGTACCCCTTCGTCGCCGCGCCGACGACCGTCCCCGGAGCGACCCCTTCGACCGATTGCTGGAGGATCGCTTCATGCACGGCCGGGTCGAACGGCTGCCCCTCGGTCTCGATCGGCTTGCAGCCGTGGATCATGAGGAGCTTCTCGAGCTGCTGCCCCGTCATCCGGAAGCCGGCGATGAGGCTCTCGACGTCGGCCTTCTTCCCGGCCGCATCGAGGGCCCGCTCGACGTTGTCGAGCACCGGGAGGAGGCTGCGGAGGAGATCGATCTCCCGATAGCGGTGGGCATCCTCGAGCTCGCGGCGCGAACGCTTGCGGAAGTTCTCGAGTTCAGCCTGCGTGCGGAGGAGCCGGTCCTCGGCGTCACGGAGCTTCTCGTGGAGATCGGCCCCGGCAGACGGAGCCGACGCCGGATGCTGATCGACCGGGGGGAGATCGTGGGAATCGTCACTTGTCATGGCTGTTCCTCGCGCTCGGGCACGGAGTCTTTCGGTTGGAAGTATTCACTGAGTCGGCTGAAGAAGCTCGATCGCTTCGGGCTGACGGCCTTCTGCTCCTCGGCCGCCAATTCCCGCAGCAACTGCTCGGCCCTGGGGGAGAGCGTCCTGGGCACCTCGACATGAACATGAACATGGAGGTCGCCGATCCCCCGGCCCCGCACCTCCGGCATGCCCAGGCCGCGGACCCGGATCACGTCTCCGGCTTGCGTCCCCTTGGCCACCTGGAGCGGCTTCGGGCCATCGAGCGTAGGCACCTCGATCGTCGCCCCAAGCGCCGCCTGACTGAAGGTCACCGGCACCTCGCAGTGGAGGTCGCGGCCGTCACGGTTGAGGAAGGGGTGGTCCTCGACCTCGATCACGCAGTAGCAGTCGCCTGGCGGGCCGCCGTTCTGCCCCGGCTCCCCCTCGCCGGCCAAGCGGACGCGGACGTCGCGGTCTACGCCGGCGGGGATCGTCACCTTCCGTTCGACATGCTCCTCGGTGAGGCCGTCGCCGCCGCAGCCGGGGCACTTTTCCCGGATGACGTTCCCGGCGCCGCGACAGGCCGGGCAGGTGGTCTGGAGCCGGAACACCCCGGCCGATTGGAGCACCTGCCCGCGACCGCCGCAGTACTCGCAGGCAACCGGCTTCGTTCCCTTCTTGGCGCCACTGCCATCGCAGGTGCCGCAGGCCTCGTGGCGGGTGAACTCGACCGTCTTCGTCGCCCCTCGGGCCGCCTCGAGGAGCGTCATCGACAGCGTGCTGAAGACGTCGCTCCCCTGCCGCGGCCGGCTCGTCCGCCGCCGGGGATCGCCGCCGAACATCCCCCCGCCGAAGATGTCGCCGAAGGCCTCGAAGATGTCGGTGATGTCGTTGAACTCGTGCGTCCCGCCCCCCTGGAGGCCGGCGTGACCGTAGCGATCGTAGCGGGCGCGGAGTTGCTCGTCGGAGAGCACCTCGAAGGCGCGGGCCGCTTCCTTGAAGCGGTCGGAAGCCTCGTCATTGCCGGGATTCTTGTCAGGATGGAAGCGAATCGCGAGCTTCCGGTACGACTCCGAGATCTGGGACGTCGTCGCCGTGCGCTCGACGCCCAGAATCTCGTAAAAGTCACGCTGTTGCGCCATGGTGGGGCTGGGCGGACCACGGGGCGCCGCCCTCCTCCCGGAATCCTCCGGACTTCGTAATCAAACCTGAGCCGGCTGTGGATGAAGCACCCCGCCGCTGGATGCGGCGACCAACACCCCCGAAAAACCTTGGCTTTTT
>CAJAYZ010000743.1 GCA_903949225.1 uncultured Planctomycetaceae bacterium | reverse complement strand
CCGCGGCACGCGTGACGTCACCGGGGCCCCGGTGCAGGCCCTGACGATGCTCAACGACCCCTTTGTCATCGATCAGGCGACGAAATGGGGCACACGCGTCGCCGCCGCGCCAGACACCGATGAAGCCCGCCTGCAGGGGATGATGGTCGCTGCCCTGTCGCGCCGCGCCGACAGCGCAGAAACGGCGCTTCTCCTCGTTCATCTCGCCGCCGTGCGCTCCGCCCAGGCGGTCCTCCCCGACGGCACGCCCCGCCCGGCGGCCGAAACCGAGGCGCTGGCCTGGGGGGACGTGGCCCATGCCATTCTCAGCCTGAAGGAGTTCATCCATGTCGAGTGAATCCCGCCGGCCGGGCCGAAGCGCCCCGAGCATTTCCCGCCGTCGGCTCCTCACCGGAGCCTCGACCGGCTTCGGCGCCATGGCCCTGTCGGCGCTGACGGCCCGGGGGGATCTCGGGCATGCCTCGGGAGACTCCGGCCCCAAGGCGCGCGTCCGCAGCGTGATCTTTTGCTTCATGTCGGGGGGCGTCTCGGCCGTCGACTCGTTCGATCCCAAGCCGCGGCTTGCGGTCGACCACGGCAAGCCGATGCCGGTGCCTGTCAAGCCGACGATGTTTAACGCCAACGGCACGATCATGGCGAGCCCGTGGGAGTTCAAGCGTCGGGGCGAAAGCGGCATGCCGGTGAGCGAGCTGTTTCCCCACATCGCCGGCTGTGCCGATGATCTTGCCCTGATCCGGTCGATGACGAGCCCGGCCAACGAACACGCCCAGGCCAATTACCACCTCCACAGCGGCTTTTCCCTCGCCGGCCATCCCAGTGCCGGGGCCTGGATGTCGTACGGCCTGGGGAGCGAATGCCGGGAGATGCCGGGGTTTGTCGTTCTCGCCGGTGGCGGTGCTCCGCTGGGGGGCGTCGGCATCTATGGCAGCGGCTATCTGCCGGCAACGCACCAGGCGACGCTCCTCGATCCGGCAGCAGCCGAGCCGATTGCCAACATCCGGCCGCGCGAGCCACTGTTCAGCCAGGAGTCGCGGATGCGCGTCGTGGCCCGGCTCGACCGCCGCCGACTCGCCGTCACCGGCGACGACCCGCGCCTCGAAGCGGCGATCCGCAACGATGAAACCGCCGCGCGGATGCAAGCCGCCGTACCCGGATTTGTCGATCTCGCTGACGAGACGGCTGCGACGAAGGCCCTCTATGGGATGGATTCACCGGTGCGGGAAACGGTCGAGTACGGCCGGCAGTGCCTCCTCGCTCGGCGCCTCGTGGAGCGCGGCGTCCGCTTCATCGAGCTCACCTGTCTGCCGCGTCCCGCCGAACTCGGGCAGATCGGCAATCCGTGGGACCAGCACGGCGGCCTGAAAACCGGCCATGCAGAGATGGCCACTCAAGTCGATCAACCGATCGCCGGACTGATCCAAGACCTGAAACGCCGTGGGCTCTTCGAGGAGACGCTCGTCGTCTGGGCGGGCGAGTTCGGCCGCACGCCGTTCGCGCAAGGGTCGGACGGTCGCGACCACAATCCGTTCGGATTCAGCGTTTGGATCGCCGGCGGAGGGGTGAAGGGGGGATCCATCTACGGTGCCACCGACGATCTCGGCTATCACGCCGTCGAGCATCCCGTCACCGTCCACCACCTCTGGGCGACGGTCCTCCATCTTCTCGGCGTCAACCACGAGAAGCTCACCTACCGCTTCGGCGGCCGCGACTTCCGACTCTCCGACGTCCATGGCCGGGTGATCCACGACATCCTGGCCTGATCGTCGCATCGAACGACTGCCGATGCCGCTTGGCGGCGCGTCGTCGGGGCACTACAACGTCGAGTTGGGGGGAGTCGGATTGGTGGCCACGCGGCCCGCTTCTCCCCATCTCGCCCCCCATCTCGCCCCCTCTCCATCCCCGTCCGGAGCCATGACCATGCCGACTCGTCCCACCTCCACGCAGCCGCGTCTCTCCCGCCGCGGATTTACCGGAGCGCTGGCGCTCGGCGCAGCCGCTGCGGTGGCCAACCCAGCCTTGGCGCGGGTGCGGCAATCGGAGAAGGAGACGATCATCGGCTCCGGGGAGCACACCTTCCGCGTCAAGCACCACTTCCCACAGCTCCCCGACCGCTACACCTGGCAGACGACCCACAACGTCGCCGTCGATGCGGCGGGGAATCTCTACGTCATCCACGAGGGACGGAAGGAGCAGAAGGACCATCCGGCGATCTTCGTCTTCGACGCCGCCGGGAAGTTCATCCGCGCCTTCGGCAGCCAGTTCCAGGGAGGGGGCCACGGCATCGAGGTGCGGAAGGAGGGGAACGGGGAGTTTCTCTACGTCTGCGCCTACCAGCAGGTGAAGGCATTCGCGAAGCTCACGCTCGATGGCGAAACGGTGTGGTATCGCAAGGCCCCGATGGAGTCGGGCTGCTACGCCGCCGGCGAGGATGTCTCGACGGCCGCGACCTGGACGCGCGAGGGCTTCCTGCCGACGAACGTCGCCTTCCTGGACGACGGTGGATTCCTCCTCGCCGATGGCTACGGCACTTTCAAGATCCACCGCTACGACAAGGACGCGACCTGGGTCAGCTGCTTCGGTGGCGCAGGCGACGGGCAGGGAACGTTCAACACCGCCCATGGCCTGTGGGTCGATCGCCGGCCGGGACGCGAGCCGACGATCGTCGTCACCGATCGGGCCCACGACACGCTCCAGGTGTTCTCGATGGACGGCGTCTACAAGGAGACGCTTTCCGGCTTCGGGCTACCGGCGAACATCGACAGCTGGAAGGACCTCCTCGTCGTCCCGGAGTTGAAGGCCTGCGTCACCCTCCTCGGGCCAGACAACAAGCCGGTGGCGAAACTCGGCGAAGCAGTTGCCCGCCTCGGCGCGGTGGAAAACCTCCGCGGCCAACCCGACAAGTGGGTCGACGGAGAGTTCGTTCACCCGCACGACGCTTGCTTTACACCGTCGGGCGACATCTTCGTCGCGGAGTGGGTCGCCACCGGGCGGGTGACGAAGCTCGAGAAGGTGTGACGGAAAGCCCCTTCACACGACGCCGTTCTTCACCGCCCACACCGCCACCTGGGTGCGGTCGCGCATCGACATCTTCCGCAGCAGCTTGTGGATGTGGGTCTTCACCGTCTCCAGTCCGATCCCGAGCGAGGCGGCGATCTCGTCGTTGCTCAGGCCATAGGCGAGATGCCGCAGCACCTGCCGCTCGCGGAGGGTGAGATGGCGATCGGCCCCGTCGGCTGAGGTGGCGGCGAGCCTGGCCCCGACGAGCGCGAACGGCTCGTGGGCGAGCGGAGCCTGATCCGCAGCAGCGTTCCTGATCGCCGCCACGAGTTCCAAGGCCGTGCCGCTTTCGGGGATGCAGTTGACGGCTCCGGCTGCCCTCGCCCTGGCCTGATGGGTGGTGTCGGCCGAGGGGCTCGTGATCACCAGGCGGACGCCGGACGCCCCCGCCTTCACCCGTCGGGCGACCTCGAAGCCGTCGACAGGGCTGACAAACCCTCCGTCGATGAGCGCCACGACGGGCTTTGAGGCCACGATCCCGGCGATCGCGCTCTCCGCATCACCATGACTGCCAGCGATGACGAAGCCTTCGCTCGCCGCAATGGCGATCATGCCGGCGCGGAGTATCTCACTCGAGTGGGCAACGGACAGGGAAATCTGCGGAAGCATGGTGACGGGGCTATCCGTGCCACAGGCATCGGGTTGGCCCTTTGCGCGTGGGACAAAGACTCGTTCGGCTGGAAAAATGAAGCGCTGGCGCATCGGCCAAGGGCCGGACGCCCAAATCGCCACAAGCCCCTTCAACGTCACCAGAGAGGAAAAGTTTCGCAGCCCCCTCACACAGAGGGACCGGCGGACCCCCCAGACGCGTGACCTCTTCGGGTCATTTGCCTTGCCTGAGGATCTCGCCGAGACGCTTGACGATCTCCGGATTCGGCGGCCGGCGATCGCCCGCCAAGAGAATCTCGAAATTGTCTGCGAGGATCTCCTCCGGATGGATGAGGTAGCCGGTGTTTTTCCCGACCTGCTCGAAAAATCCCTCCGCGTCTTCCGGCTTGGCCATGATCGGCGCGCCGTCGGCATCGGTCTCGGGCACGCCGCGGACGGGATCTCCCTCGAGCCTGACGGCCAGCAGACGAAACTCCATCGTCTCGAAGAACGCTTTGCCCGCTTTCGCGTCGTAGTCGGCGGTCCGCGACCAGAGCACCGGCACCATCGAGCGTTCAACACCGTCGACCCGAACGCGGATGGAGTGGTCGAAGGCCGGGGCATCCGGGTTGGTGATCCGGCGGCGTTCGAAGTCACCCGGCAGGGTCACTTCACCGCAGGGCTCGAATCCGATCGAGGCATAGAGATTCCTGCGGAGCCCCGGAGCACTCCGGGAGAGGACATGAAACAGCTCATGGCACAGCAGCCGCCGCAGGACCGGCGAATCACTCCCGAGCACCTTGGCAGGGAGCATGATCGCCTCGCCACGCGTGTAAGCGGCGCCCCCTTCCTCGTCACCGCTGGTCTTCACGAGGAGGATCCGCTTGGGGAAGCCGATACCGAGCTGCGTGAACCGAACATCGAGCCCCCGCATCGCCTCGGCGATCCTGCGGCGGTCACGGTCGCTCCATTCGAGAACGCTCCGCGCCGCGAAGGCCCGGTGCTCAGCGCCGCTCACGGCGCCCGCCGCCTTGAGACGCGCCTGCCGGTCAAACGGGCTCATGCGCCGTGTGAAGTCATCTTCGACGCCGAGGACGTCGCTCCCCTCCGCGACCGTCGCGAACACCAGGTTGCTCCCCTTGCCGAGCGGCAACGACTGAGGGGCCGCCGCCACCGCCGGAAGCGCGAGCAGGAGGGGCGCGATGACAGGGATCAGGACGCTTGGGAAAACGGGGAACGACGACCTACCCATCAGACAACTCCTCCGGAAAAACGTGGGGACTCGCCCCAGGATGGTCGGGCGTAGTAGAACGCTGCGGTGGCGGGATGGACAGCTCAGAGAAGAGGATATCGCTCGATGAGGCACGCACGCTCGGCAGGCTGGCTTGGTTTGACGGCGGTGATCGTCTCGCTTGCCTTGGCTCTGGGGCAGGGGGGATGCAGCCGTCCGGCGGGGCCGGGGAACACCTCAGGGGGCAAGGCCGACGGCAAGCCGCGCATCGCCTTGGTGATGAAGTCGTTGGCCAACGAGTTTTTCGCGACGATGGCCGACGGGGCGAAGGCCCATCAGGCGGGGGCGGCCAATCGCTACGAGCTGATCACCAACGGGATGCGAAGCGAAACCGACGTCTCCGAGCAGGTCACGCTCATCGAGCAGATGGTGGCCCGCGGCGTGGCGGCGATCGTCATCGCGCCGGCCGATTCCAAGGCGGTCGTGCCGGCCCTCAAGCGGGCCGCTGACGCCGGCGTCCTCGTCATCAACATCGACAACCGGCTCGATCCCGAGGTCCTTGCTGAGGCCGGGCTTGCGGCGCCATTCGTCGGCCCCGACAACCGCGAGGGGGCCCGCCGGGCCGGTGAGGCGGTTGCCAAACAACTCGACGCTGGCGCCGAGGTGGCGATCATCGAGGGGATCGTCACCGCCTTCAACGGCCAGCAGCGCGCCCTCGGGCTCGAGGACGCTGCCACCGCCGCCGGCCTGCGGATCGTCGCCCGGCAGAGCGGGCAGTGGGAGATGGAGAAGGCCAACGGCATCGCCGCGGCCATGCTCAGCGAACATCCCGCTCTGGCCGCGATCCTCTGTGCCAATGACAGCATGGCGCTCGGTGCGGCGGCCGCGATCGAGGCCTCCGGCCGGCGCGTCCTCCTGTCGGGATTCGACAACGTCCCGGCCGTCGCGCCGCTGCTCGCCGATGGCCGTCTCAGCGTCACCGTGGACCAGCACGGCGATCGCCTCGCCGTCGAGGGGATCGAGGCGGCCCTCGCGATCCTCGCAGGCGCCGCCGCACCAGAGGATCGGACGACCCCGGTCGACCTCGTCACGGGCAAGCCATGAGCGCCCCTGCCGGGGCGGTCGTGCTCCGCGCCGAGGGGATCTCGAAGGCCTGGTCGACGCCAGTGCTCGACCGGGTGTCGCTCGACCTGCGCGGCGGCGAGGTCCATGTCCTGATGGGCTCCAACGGCGCGGGGAAGTCGACGCTCGCCGCGATTCTCGGCGGCCTCGTCCCAGCCGACGCCGGGCAAATGACGCTTGGGCCTATCCCCCATGCGCCGCGTTCGCGAGCCGCCGCGGAGACGTCGGGGGTGGTGATGGTGCTTCAGGAGATGAACCTCTTCCCCGGGATGAGCCTTGCCGAGAACCTGTTCCTCGACCGCCTCCCTCACCGCTTCGGCCTCGTCGACCGGGCCACGCTCCACCGCCGAGCCGTCGTGGCGCTCGAGCGCGTCGGCTTGAGCGACCTCGATCCGCGGATGACGCTTGCCCGGCTCGGTGTCGGCAAGCGTCAACTCGTCGAGATCGCCCGGGCCCTCGATCGGCGCTGCCGCGTCCTCATCCTCGATGAACCGACCGCAGCGCTTTCGGCCCGGGAGAGCGACCTGCTCTTCGATCACGTCCGCCGCCTCGTGAGCGAGGGGGTGTCGGTCGTGTACGTCACCCACCGGCTCGACGAACTCCCACGGATCGCCAGCCGCGTCAGCGTCCTCCGTGATGGCCGCTTTGTCGCCGAGCATCTCGGGGGAAACGTCGCCCCGGAGCGGCTCATCGAGGAGATGTCGGGACGGTCCGCTCCGCAAGGATCGGCGGCCGAGTCGCCCCCGACCGGGGAAGTCGTCCTCGCCGTCACGGGCCTCGAGCGCGGTGCCCGCGTGAGGAATGTGAGCCTCGAGGTCCGCCGCGGCGAAGTCGTGGGCCTCGCCGGGCTCGTCGGCGCTGGGCGAACCGAACTGCTCCGGACGATCTTCGGAGCGGATCCCGCCTCGGCCGGGAGCGTCCGCGTCGGCGATGGTCGCGCCGGGCTCTACCGCTCCCCCCGTCAGGCCGTTTCCGCCGGTATCGGCATGCTTCCCGAGGATCGCCGCCACGACGGGCTCCTCCTCGGCCAGCCGATAAGGGTCAATGCCCTCCTCCTGCCGAGCCAGCCTCCGGCCCGTCGCGGCTGGATCGATCGGGCTGCGGAGCGGGAGGCGGCGGAGGCGATCCGGACGACGATGGAGGTCGACTGCACGTCGATCGAACAGCCGGTGGGCCAGCTCTCGGGGGGCAATCAGCAGAAGGTGGTGCTGGG
>CAJAYZ010000742.1 GCA_903949225.1 uncultured Planctomycetaceae bacterium | reverse complement strand
TCCGGGCCCCCATCCGATCGGCGGGAGTGTCCTTAAAGCCGTCGGGCACCCAGACATTCGTCACGCAAGGGCTCCCGAGGGCCTTCCCCATCGCGGCGCCGATCTCCCGGCTGCGTCGGCAGTGCTCGATCCAGAACTTCCGGATGCCCTTGTCGGCACTGGCGAGCGTAAACCCGTCGGCCGCCTTCGGGTGGGCGAAGCAAGTGGGGTTAAAATCGAGCCCCACGCCCTGTTCCTTGGCCCAGGCGATCCAGCCCTTGAAGTGGGCCGGCTCGATGCCGTCGCGGTCGACTTTTTTCCCACCAAACTCTCCATAGAACGCATGGAGATTGAGCCGGTGGCTCCCCGGAATCAGCGCGAGCGCCTGATCGAGATCGGCCCGCAACTCGTCCGGCGTCCGGGCCCGGCCAGGATAGTTTCCCGTCACGGCCAAGCCACCGCCGATGGCGTCACCCTGTTGCTCGAATCCACCCACGTCGTCCCCCTGCCAGCAGTGGAGCGAAATGGGAATCGACTTCAATCGCTTGATCGCCTTCTCGACGTCGACGCCGAGGGCGGCGTACCGCTCCCGGGCGAGCTTCCAGGCGGCATCGACCTGCTTCGGGGAGATCTTGACGGGGACTCGGGAAGCGCGGGGCATAAACAGATCTCGAGGAGTGGCGTGGGACGGGCAGGGCGAAAAGAGTCAGCGGGCCGGCAGAGCAGTTGGGCGGCTCACAGTTCCCCCTTCACACCGAGTTCGTGGAAGTAGTGGCCGACCTTCTTCTGGTTTTTCAGCAGCCAGTCAATCGTCGGCTCGTTGTTCATCGCCTTGTGGATCGCCTTGGCCGTCGCCGCTCGATGCGTCTCGAAGAGCACCTCGTGATCAATCTTCACCTTCGGATCCGCCACCGAGGGATCGAGCCACACCGCCACGATGATTCCGATGTCATTGACGGCCCCCTTGGGAATATCCCCGGCACGCACCGAATCGAGGACGGCATTGGCCACCGCCGCCTGCACCGTCCCCATGAGGATGTTCGTGTAGCGGGCGTTGGGCGCCGTGTACTTGCTCACCATGAGTGTGGCGGGGCGCACCTGCACGTCGCTGTTGAGGATCGCCCAGACGCGCGTGTGCCCCTTCACTTGATCGCCGATGAGATTGGCGATCGCATTCCCGACCGGCCCGTCGAGCTCGCCGATCACCACCTCCGGCTCGGCCGCGCTCCAGGCCTCGTCCGCCTCAACGAGCGCCTCCCCTGTCCGCATCACAATCCGCTTCCTCGCCATTGTTCGAGCTTCCTCAGGTGTTCCGAGTGTGTGAATGGGCCAGGGTCTCGAGACTCCAGGACGCGCATGCCCGCCGCAGCCAGGCTACCCCGGAAGAGGATTGTGCTTTGGTTCCGCCGAAAAACCAACCCGGGCGGAAAAGACGCCGTCGTCAGATCCTTGACCGAAATCGAGCAGGGGAGCCGATCGGTCGATCACTCCGGCAAGCGGGCGATGATCCGGACCGGGCCGCCGCTCCCCCCCGCGATCTTCATCGGCAGGGCGACGACGAACGCGCCGGTGGCGGGGACAGCATCGAGCGCTGCCACGTTTTCAATCACCGGGATATTTGCCCCGCACAGCACCTGATGACTGAGAAAGTGCGTCGACGGGCCATGGTCGATGCTCGCGGTGTCGATGCCGATCGCCTTCAGGCGGCGATGCTCCGCGAGCCACTTCGCCGCTTCGGGTGCGAGCCCTGGAAATCGCAGCGCCGCCACCCCCTCCGCCCCGCGGAGCTCCGTACCGAGGTAGGCCTTCCGATCGGGCCAGCGCGACGCCCAGCCGGTCTTGAGGAGAACGATCACATCAACGAGTTGCCGATGATGCTCGGCCTCCCAGGCGACGAGATCATCGGCCGTGATCTCGTAGACCGGGTTCGCGGCACACTTTGCCGTGATGTCGACGACGACGGCGTCGCCGACGAAGCGATCGACCGGGATCTCGTCGGCGGTCAGCCCCGTCGCCGAAAAATGCCGCGGGGCGTCGAGGTGCGTCCCTCCATGCTCAGCGGTCGTGAACCGATTGGCAGCGTAGTAATAGCCCTTCGGTGTCGGGCCGTTGTTCCCCTGGTCGAACTGGAAACCTTTTTCGGTCGGCCAGAAGATCGTGTCGGCGGCGAAGGAATGGGTGAGATCGACCCAGGTCTCGCCTGCCCGGGATTGGAACGGCATCAGGCCAAGCCCGACGAGGAGCGACGCAAGCCCAATCACTCCATCGATCCATCGCCGCCGCAGCATGGGCATCCCTCGCCTCATGGGACTGATGCGCTCCCGAGCGACACGCGCCGCTGCGCTTCGCTCACTTGCCATTGCCGCCGTCGGCCGGAGGCACCGAGAGCGTCTCTTCGGCAGGGGCAGGCGCCGGGCCACCGATGGTGGGGCGGGAGGGCTTGGAGCCCGCCGCTCCATCCTTACCAGCGGGTTCCTTGCCCTGATCGGGTACGCGCACCAGCAGCATCTGCTCCACCTTCCCGGCGCCGCCGTCAGTGCCGGTATCACGGTGGACGAGAACGGTCGTCTGCTGTTGCGTGAGATTCGAAAGGCCCGTCTCGTAGATCGGCGTCTTCTTGTCGCCGATTGTCCAGGCGGCCCGCTGGGTCTTCTTGTCGACCTTCCCGGTGATGTTCTGCTGGCTGTCAGAGACGGCGTCGTAGTACGTGCCGCGGAGGATGCCGGCCTGGTCAATAGCCAAGCTGAGGAACGTGCTCGGGGAGGTCTCTTCCTGACGAGCGAGGGCAAACACCCCCAGCGGCCGCCACTGATCGTCAGCGGCGATCTTCACGTCGGCATTCCCTTGATCGGCGAGCGTCACGGCCTGCTGGGCATACTCCGGCGCCGAGGCCACTCGCTCCCCCGACACATAGACGCCGTCATCTTGGTAGCAGACCGTACTGCCGTAGTTGTAGACGACCGGCGCCTGGCCATAGCCCCCCCAACTGCACAGTGGCGCGTAGCCGATGCCGGTGCCCCAGCCCATTCCGCCCCAGCCGGCGAGCATCCCCACGCCGAGGCCGATCCCGAATCCGCTCCCCCAGGCGCCGGGCCACCAGGGGCCGAAGTGATTGCCATACCAACCACGGCCGCCATACCAACCGCCGTTGTAAAAATTGTTGCGGATCGTCGAGCCGCGATTTTCGAGATTGTTGATCGAGTAGGGGCGGATGCCACGGTCACCGATGCCCCGGTCGGCAAGACCGCGATCGCCAAGACCGCGGAGGTTGTCGAGCTGCGATCGCGAGAACGCCCCCTCGCCGGCGAAGTGGCCTGGGCCGACATCGCGACCGATCGCGCCATCCCGGATTCCGCCATCGCGAACGACACCGCCATCGCGGATCGCGCCGTCGCGAATGCCACCGTCGCGCACCCCCCCGCCGTCACGGATTCCTTCATCACGGACCACCCCACCATCGCGGATTCCTCCGTCGCGGACGCCCCCACCGTCTCGCAATCCACCATCGGCGAAGCCGCCGTCGCGGAAACCTCCGTCCCGCATTCCACCGCCATCGAAGCCACCGGGGCGTCCCCCACCGTCGAAGCCCCCGGGGCGACCACCGCCATCAAACCCGCCGCCGCGCATCCCGCCGCCATCAAAGCCGCCGGGGCGACCACCGCCACCGCCACCGTAGCCACCAAAATGAGCGCCTCCGCCACCACCTCCGCCGCCGTGGCCGCCACCGCCACCATGGCCGAAGGCGACCGACGGC
The DNA here is from genome assembly GCA_903949225.1 of uncultured Planctomycetaceae bacterium. GTDB lineage: Bacteria > Planctomycetota > Planctomycetia > Pirellulales > UBA1268 > QWOP01. The sequence goes on along the minus strand of CAJAYZ010000742.1, from coordinate 3,163 downwards.
GGGAGGCTGCCGGCCACGAGAAGGCCGGCAACCACCAAGCCGCGAATGACCGCATCGAAGAGATCGCTGAGACCGTTGGCGAGGGAGGGCTTCATGGGCTGGGTTCTCGGGAGAATGGGATGGTGTGGGTGAGAATGCCTGTGAGGCCCCGGATCGAGGCTGCACACGCGCGTCGTGGCTGGCAAGAAATACGCTACTGCCGCTTGAAGTGGAGCGGCGACTTGTCCGGGAGAGGCCTGCCGTCGAGCGTCCGCTCGATCGACTGCATCGTGCAGGCGGAGTCGCCGGTGGGAACGATCACCTGTACCCACCTGGCCACGTCACCTGCGGCGCCGTCGGCTGTCGTACCGACAAAGCGACGGTTGAACGACGTGCCGTCGGTCTCAAACACGCCTTCGGCCCTCGCGCCAGTCGAATCAAACACCCACGAGCGGACGCTCCCGGTCGCCTTATCGGGATGGACAAGCTCGACAACGTCAATCTCGGTGGCGGGGAGACCGTCGCGGGCCGGAGCCCGGTGACGGATCCCGCCGAGGATCAAGTGGCCGCCGGCCACGCGCTGGTAGCTGGCATCGACCGTGGCCCCACTGTCGGGGTCAGTCGCCCTCCAGGTGCCCACCATCCAGGCAAGCGCCTCGAGCGCATCGACCTGGCTCGGCTCGACGGTCGATTCGGCCAGCCGCCACGTGGCTCCTTCGAGAACCCGCAGACTCTCGAAGCGGGTCTCGATCGGCTTGGCGCCGGGCTTGCGCGTGAAGCTCATCACACCGCGAACCCGCGCCGCGCTCGCTCCCAGCGCCTTGACACCGGTGAGGCGGATGGCGATCCGGGCCTCGGGGTTTGTCTCGACCCAGTCGCGGATCGAGTCGACGATCGCCTCGCGTCCCACGATCAGTCCCCCGCCCTCGGAAAGCTCTGCCCCTTCCGTCCATTGATCGGCGAGGGCCTCGAATCGGCGGCCGTTTGTGGCCTCGACATAGCTGCGTGTCGCCGCGTCGAGCGCGCCTCGGAGAGCCCTGGCGTTGTCCTCGGCCGCGGCAGCCTTCTGTGGGCCCTGCGCTAGCACCGACTCCTGCCCATCGGCCGACAGGCTGCCGATCGCAACGCAGCCACACCCGAGCAGGAATACAACGCGCGGCAGGATGCCCTGCCGAGAGGAAAACCGGGAACTGGTCGGCATCGATCGATTCTCCAACAGGGGGGCAACGGGGAGGAAACACTCCGCTGCCAACGAGGGCGGTACCGCTTCATCATAGAAACCGGTTGCCGCCCCTGCACCGATTTGGCGCGGGTGGCACGCCCGGCCGCCGTCACTCAGGCAGAGCGGAGAGACAAAACAGGCGTCCGGCTGAGCGGATGAAGAGCCGGCCATCGGCCACCGCCGGCGACGACCGCACCTCCTCGCCGAGAGCTGTCCGGCCGAGGATCTCGAACTCGTTGCCGTCGGCGATGACGATCACCTCGCCGTCGGCCGAGACATTCAGGATCGCCCCGCCAACCGCCACGGGGGAACCGGAAAACGTCCCGCCGACACGGCCACGGTACGCCACCTCGCCGGTGGCCGCGTTGACACACGTGACGACGCCCCGGTCGCCCCACAAATAGAGCTTCTCCCCCACCGCCAAGGGCGAGGGGACATACGGCGCGGCACTCCGATCGAGTTGGTAGGCCACCTCCGGCTCGATCGTCTCTCCACCGGCGTTCCCCACTGCCGGGGCGCGGACGGCGACGAGCGTGTTGTCGCCCCCGCCATCGCCGCAGGTGCCGACGATGACTCTTTCGCCCTCACCTCCGGGCGCTTCGGCGACGACGACCGGGCAGGAGACCGACCGCTTCGGGAGGCACTTTCGCTCCCAGAGGACGCGGCCGGTGGCGGGATCGATGCCCGTCAGCCCATGGGCCATGCTCCCGAGAACGATCTGCGGCGGCCGGGGCGAGCCTTCCTTCCCCTCGAGGACGAGGGGCGGCGAATAGGCTGTGCGGGCTTTTTCCCGCTCGAGCGTCCAGCGCGTCTTCCCGGTGGCGGTGTCGAGGGCCACGATCCTGCTCGGCCCATCCTGCTCCATCGGCACGACGAGGAGATCACGCCATAGGGCGGGAGAGCCAGCAAAGCCATGCTCGGTGTTGAAGGGGCCCAGATCGGCGTGCCAGCGCTGCTCGCCCGAGTGCGAGAAGGCCTCAGCGCGCAGATTGTCGCGTGTCCCCCACAGCCAGATGACGCCGGCGGCGTCGGCAACCGGCGTCGACGAGGCGAGGCTGTTTTGGGCGTTGAACGCCTCCACCGGCCCGGGGAACTTCTTGTGCCAGAGAAGCTTTCCAGTGGCCGCCTCGTGGCAGGAGAGTGTCCGTACGCACTGCGTCGCGTCGGAAGGGTCGACCAGCGCCGAAGCCGTATAAACCTGTCCCTGCCAGACGACCGGCGACGCATGCCCCGTGCCGGGAAGATCGACCGCCCAGGCCCAGTCGGAAGCGGCCCAGCTGCTCGGAAAGCGCCGCGATCCCCCCTGCCCCGCCGCGGCCTCGCCGCGGAGGCCGGGCCAGTCCCGCGGCGTCCCGGGAGCGTTCGCCGGCGCGTCGGCCCGCGGGTAAGTCGAGCTGACGAGCAAAAGCCCCGCCGCCAGCCAAGCCAAGGTGACAGGGAGCAGACGGAGGCGAATGGTGTGCGGCATCATGGGCTACGATCCCGTCAGGCCCTACGGCTCCGCCGCCGGGCCTTCAGTGCGAGAACTGACGCGCCCAGACAAGCGAGCACCCACGTCGAAGGCTCGGGGACGATCGACAGCCGCCCGGACGCAGGATCGAAGACGAGATACTGCCCCGCGGAGGTGTCGGGGGTGTACCAATTGCCGTTGGCGTTGAGCTGGAACGTCTTTCCGGAGTAGGTGCTGCTCCCCACCGCCGTCGTCACCGCACCGAAGCCACCCCCCGGCACACCGGTGAACTGGAAGAGGCTGAAGCTCGTGCCGAGATCGAACAGTGGATTGCCGATGAACGACAGCACGAGGCTCCCGCCATAGGTGAGGCTGCTGGGGGTCGTTATCTGAAATTGGTCGTAGTCGGTGCCAGCCGTACCGGCCGTTGCTCCAGAGCCAATGACTTCCATGAACGTCGTGCTGCCCGCCTGGAGGTCGAGCGCCGCGGCGGCAAGCGCCCCGGGGGAACT